>CAZCQC010000088.1:0-7755 GCA_964500155.1 uncultured Rikenellaceae bacterium
TTCTTCATTTGAAGGAAAATGATCAAGTGATTTCCATGTTTTGAACCATGACCTCTCCCCAAAGATGTATGCTCCAAACAAGGAAGGGATGTGCAATGAGCCAGCCTGCAGGGGAGCTTAAGATAACCTTTCCGCAAGCCGCAAGCCGCACCCCGCATCCCATGCCTATTTAAACTGTTTTACGTATTCGAGGAAAGCCTTTGCGGCTTTGTCGAGGTTTTCGATTGAGCCTCCACCTTCCAGCACTTCACACATTTCATATGTGATATATCCCTGGTATCCGATTTCCTTAAGTGTATTTATAAAGGTTTTATAATCGAGAAATCCCTCACCGATTGGTACTGCTCTCATCTGTGATTCCCTTCTTACATAATTCGTATGGTTGAGTTCATATGTATACCGTGGAAGCTCCTTATAGTCAGCGGTTGTGGTATGGACAATATAAGGCTTCATCTTATAAATAGCTTCCTTAATCTCTTCAGAAGTCAATCCTTCAAGAGTCGGCGACCAGCAGTCGAAGGCAGCTTTCACATTTGGCAGGTTTACTTCATCAAGCAGCCATTTCATAGCATCATGATGAAGAGCTATGTCGTGATGGTTCTGAACTGCCAGTGTCACACCATATCTTGCAGCCAGCTTACCGGCAATCTTTAATCCTTCAACAACCATTGAATACTGCTTATCGTATGGTACGTCAGGTCGCTCATAGCCAGTATAGATTCGAACCATACTGGTTCCGAGATCCCTTGCCATTCGTGCCAGCTCGCCAATATAAATTGCCTGGATCTCAACATTTGGAATTCCGGCTTTGTCGACTCCGGCTGTAAAATCGCAATATCCGGCCAGACACACCAGATCCAGACCAAGTTCTTTAATTCTTGCTATAAGCTTTTTCCTGGCATCATCATCATAATCAAGAATAGAAACATGAGGCCTTTTCGCCGCCAGCATAACTCCGTCAAAGCCGAGTTCCTTTGCTTTTAGAAGGAATTCGTCGACGGTGAGTGTTGCCTGGCTACGCCAGATACCCATATAACTTACCGAATGAAGGCATGTCTTAACCTTAAAATCAGCCGGGTTACCGGTCGGAGTTTTTTGTCCGGACAATTGTATGATACTTATCGAAAGAAATAAAATCGTTAACTTGATTTTGTTCATGATTCAGGTTTTTAGTTAATGGGATTGCGAATAAAATTAGTTCAAAGATGTCTCATGTGCAAGATTTATTGAAATTTTAAGACACAGGTAAATTATTTTGTAACTTTAAATATTCTCTGTGTCACTCTGTGAACCTCTGTGGCACTCTGTGTAAGTTCTTTTTTGTTACCCAGAGCGCACAGAGAAGTTACTGAGATCCATAGAGTTAAAAACTACACACACAAATCTTATTTATATGAAAATTTATATTTTAATTCTGACTTTTTTGGTTTTTTCCTTTCCTGATGCTTTATCTCAGAAACCTGATGAGGTTTATAAAAAGCCGCTAAAGGAGGTAATTGCAGATATTGAAAAAAACCATGATATAAAAATCGAATACAACGAAAACCTTGTTAAAGGAGTGGATGTATTTTATCCCTCATGGAGATATAGGATTGATACTGAGGAAACTCTGACAAATATTCTATTTCCTCTTGACATGATATTTACAAAAAATGGTGAAAAGAGTTACCAGGTCACCAAATATGCTTACCATGTCCGCCCGGTTGAGGAAGGGAAAAAAAACCTTGACCAGCTGCTATCTCTTTATAAAGACCTTCCATCCTGGGAATCACGGAAGGCTGGGCTGAGGAAATGTTTCCTGTCACAGATGAATCTGTCTCCATTTCCGGAGAAGACTCCGTTAAATCCAATCTATACTCCAAAAAGAAGAATGGATGGTTATATTGTTGAAAACGTGGCAATTGAAACCATTCCCGGAGTCTTCCTCTGTGGATCACTTTACAGTCCCGCCAAGGGCAAAGGACCGTTCCCTGCAATACTTTGCACCCATGGACATGCGAGCAATACCGACCTGAATCAATACGGTCGCTACAGGCCTGATCACCAATACCGTTGTGCCATGCTTGCCAAAATGGGTGCGGTGGTTTTCAGCTATGAAATGTTTGCATGGGGGGAATCGCAATTACAGGTAGACAATGAGGTGCACCGAACGGGACTGGCCATGACTATGCAGACAATTAATTCAATCCGGGTAATTGACTTCCTCTCATCCTTGCCAAATGTCGATCCGAAAAGAATTGGAGTGACCGGTGAATCAGGTGGAGGAACACAGACATTTCTCCTGACAGCTCTTGATGACAGAGTAACTGTTAGCGTTCCTGTAGTAATGGTCTCATCATATTTCTACGGAGGATGTCCATGCGAGAGCGGGCTGCCAATTCATTCATGTTCAGATGCAGGAACCAACAATGCTGAAATAGCTGCACTTGCTTCTCCCAGGCCTATGCTTGTAATTTCAGACGGAGACGACTGGACCCGGCATGTTCCGGAATTCGAGTTCCCTTATCTGCAAAAAGTCTATGACCTTTATGGCAAAAAGGAAAATGTTGAGAATGTTCACCTTGCAGCTGAAGGACATGACTATGGAGCTTCAAAAAGAATGGCAATGTACGATTTTATGGCTCGTCATATGGGGTTGAATATCAACTCAGTGAAAGATAAAACAGGAAAGATAGATGAGTCGAAGGTTACTATCGAAAATTATGAGGCACTGCTGGTATTTGGCAGGGAAGGGAAATTACCACCATCAGCGGTCAAAGGACCGGAAGCGATCCGGGCGGTGTTAAAATCTTTGCAATAATGTATCAAAAATGTTTTATATTTTTACAGACGATAACCTAAATCCACATTCCCCTGCCCCCATGCCAAGGCATGGCAGGCTCTTCAAAGGGGGACATAAATCTTAAACCTCATAAATTAATAATAACCCTTAAAGACAAAAAAATGAAAAAAAGAACCTTTCTTTCGATAGTCCTGTTAATTGTCGTTTCAGGCTTTATCTTTTCAACTTTTTATTCATGTAAACCGGCAAAGAAAAATATTGGATTACAGTTATATTCAATACGCGATTCCATAATGAGAGACGTACCTGGTGCCATTGCCAGGGTAGCCAAAATGGGCTATACATTTGTTGAACCTGCCGGATATGGCGATGGTAAATTCTATGATATAGCACCGGCTGATTTCAAGGCTCTTTGCGGGGAAAATGGCCTTTTAGTGCTGAGTTCACATACCGGACAGGCTCTTCCTGATTCAGCCAGCTGGGAAAAAACAATGGCATGGTGGGATGAATGTATCGCCGCTCATGCTGCCGTTGGAGTAAAATTCATTGTTCAACCCTTTATGGGAGAGGAAGCATACCGGAGTCTTGATACACTTAAAAGATATTGCGATTATTTTAGCCTGATAGGTGAAAAGTGCAATGCTGCAGGGATACGTTTCGGATACCATAACCATGACAAGGAATTTTCAACCCAGCTCGAAGGACAGACAATATATGACTTCATGCTGGCAAATACCGATCCTGAAAAAGTTATGTACGAAATGGATCTTTACTGGACCGTTGTTGGCGGTGCAAATCCTGTCAATTATTTCAATAAATACCCCGGAAGATTTGAATTATGGCACATAAAGGACAAAAAAGAGGTCGGAGCCAGCGGGATGATGGATTTTCCGGCAATCTGGGCAGCTGCTGCGCAATCGGGAATGAAATACGGTGTTGTTGAAGTGGAAGAATACAGCTTCGACCAGTTCACAAGCTGCAAGGTAAGCTGCGACTTCCTGAATGAAGCAGATTATGTTTTAATGCCGATGTAGATAGTCTCATTCACGAATTTATTCAATGCATAAGATAATAATTCTACTAACAGGATCATTGGTGATACTGTCTGTTTCAGGTTGCAGTAATAAGTACTTTTCAGAGAGTGACTTTTCTACTGTACTTAAGATTGACTCTCATGTTCATATAAACAGCGACAAAGGATATTTTGAAGAACAGGCTATTAAGGATAATTTTATTCTTATTACTCTTGGGGTGGATCATTCGGATTCGGCTAATATCAGGCGTCAGCAGGAAAATGCAACTTTTTCGGCCATGAAATTCCCAGGTAAAGTATTCTATGGACCAACATTTTTATTCGATACTGCAGGTTGGGGAACAGACTCCTGGAGCAAAAAAGTAAATTCACAGCTGGATAAAGATATATCAGGTGGCGCTATTACAGTGAAAATCTGGAAAAATATAGGGATGACGGTACGCAACAGTTCCGGGAAATTCATAATGGTTGATGATCCAGGACTGGATCAGGTGTTTGAATTTATTAAAAGCAAGGGGCTTCCTGTTACAGGGCATCTTGGTGAACCAAGAAACTGCTGGCTTCCCCTTGAACAGATGACTGTAAGCAGCGACAGCAGCTATTTCGCAGAGCATCCCGGGTACCATATGTTCCTCCATCCCGAATACCCTTCATATGAGGATCAGATTAAAGCACGCGATAACCTGCTGGCAAAACACCCTGATCTGATTTTCATCGGCTGTCACCTTGGTAGTCTTGAATGGAATGTTGATTCGCTTGCCAAAAGGCTTGACAGGTTTCCGAATATGGCCGTGGACATGTCGGCAAGGATTTGTCATCTACAGTATCAGTCGGCACAGGACAGAAAGAGAATAAGGTATTTCTGCATCAAATATCAGGACAGGCTTCTATATGGAACGGATACAGGTGATGGCGGAAATTCTGATCCTGAACGATTTAAGAATAATATTCATGAGACCTGGCTTAGTGACTGGAAGTACTTCACCACGGACGAGGAGATGACTTCGGATAAATTCCGGGGGAAATTCACAGGATTAAAACTTCCGAAAGAGGTGGTAGATAAACTTTACAGCGGGAATGCCATTAAATGGTATAAATTGAAATTAAATTAATCAAGAATCAGCCCCCCAACCCCCCGCCAGTTGGCGGGGGCTAAAATACTACCCCCTTTAGGGGGCAGGGGGCAAAACCAATTATTATGAAGCCATATTATGTCAAATTCGGTGTTTTAATAATGTCCCTGGTTTTTGTAACAAATGTTACAATTTCCGGACAGATGGGAAAGCTTCCGGTTGCTGATGGCCCTTTTAGGCCAACGGATGAATCACTTCAGCAGAATCAGTACCCTGATTGGTTCAGGGATGCTAAATTCGGAATTTGGTCGCACTGGGGCCCTCAGGCGGTACCAAGGCAGGGCGACTGGTATGCCAGAAGAATGTATCAGGAGAAGGATCCCGCCTATAAGTACCATGTTGAACATTATGGTCATCCTTCGGAATTTGGCTTTAAGGACATTATTCCGCTTTGGAAAGCTGAAAAATGGGATCCTGATAAACTTATGGCTCTCTACAAAAAAGCTGGTGCAAAGTATTTCGTCAGTATGGGAACACATCACGACAATTTCTTTCTTTGGAATTCAAATATTCACAGGTGGAATTCCGTAAAAATGGGTCCGCAAAAGGATGTTGTCGGAACCTGGCAGAAAGCAGCTATAGCACAGGGTTTGAAATTTGGAGTATCTGAACATCTGGGTGCAAGCTTTACCTGGTTCCAGGATGCTCACAGATCTGACAGTCAGGGTCCGAAGGCTGGTGTACCTTACGATGGAGCAAATCCTTTATACAGTGATCTCTACCATGCTGCTACTTTGGCTGATGATAAAGGATGGCTTACAAACAATCTTGTTTTTCAGATAGAATGGTTCAGTTGTATCAGGGAACTGATTGACAATTATCATCCCGATCTGCTCTATTCCGACAGCGGAATGCCATTTGAAGATGTCGGCAGGAGCCTTATTACTCATTTCTACAATCAGGATATTGCCAAAAACAATGGGAACCTTAATGTGGTCTATACATGTAAGCAGGCTTCGGGAGGAAAATGGGTGGAAGACGTGGAGCGTGGGGTCAAAGATACAGCAAGTCTGTATCCGTGGCAGACTGATACATCAATTGGCGACTGGTATTACAGGACAGGCCAGAAATACAAAAGTGCCACTGAAGTAATACAGATGCTGGTTGATATCGTCAGCAAGAATGGTAACCTTCTTTTAAATGTCGTTCAGACCCCTGAAGGCGACCTTGAACCAGATATGCTGAAGATACTCGATGAGATAGGAATATGGACTTCAGTCAACGGGGAAGGAATTTACGGCACACGTCCATGGAATACCTTTGGCGAGGTATCAGCAGAATCAAAAGCTTTTAAACCCGGCCGCTTCAATGAAAACTATAAATTCAACTCAAAGGATATCCGTTTTACAACAAAAGATGGTATATTGTATGCTTTCTGTCTGGGAATACCAGCAGAGGATATCCTGATCAAATCGTTGGGTAAAAACTCAGAATTTTCTGAAAAACCGGTCAACTCAGTGAAGATGCTCGGCAGCGATGTTAAGATCAGATGGACCCAGACTTCTGAAGGAATGATAATAAGAAAACCATCAAAATTCCCGGCCTGGCAGGTACAGGGATTTAAGATTGAATTCAAGAAATAACTTTAATACAAACCAAACTGACCATGGACTCAAATTTTAGATCACGAAGAAGCTTTATAAAAAAAACTGCCCTGGGTACCGTTGCTGCAATCAGCTTTCCGGAGATCCTTTCAGCAGCGATGCCTAAGGAAAAGATTAAAAGCATAAAACTCTTAAAGGATCAGGTGATCCTTTACCAGGGTGATTCAATAACCGATTCAGGAAGGAATAAAGAAGACTCCGGATTCAATACAGCCAGGAATTTGGGCTCAGGCTACCCCTTGCTGGCAGGAGCTGCAATCCTGAACAAATATGAAGCGTTGAATTTGAAAATTTATAACAAAGGCATTTCAGGAAATAAAGTCTTTCAGCTTGCCGAACGATGGGACAAAGATTGCCTTGAACTTAAACCCGATGTCGTGAGTATACTGATCGGGGTAAATGATATATGGCATAAGCTCAACGGAACTTACAACGGCACCGCTGAAATTTACAGGAATGATTACATTGCCCTCCTTGAAAGAACCATAAAGGCTCTTCCAAACGTAAAACTCATTATATGTGAGCCTTTTGCTGTAAAGGGAGTAAAAGCTGTTGATGATAAATGGTATCCGGAATTCTTTGATTACCAGAAAGCAGCAAAAGATATAGCCAGGCAGTTCAGAGCAACTTTCATTCCATTCCAGAGTGTTTTTGATGAGGCTCAGAAAAGAGCTCCGGGATCATATTGGACAGGTGATGGTGTCCATCCATCACTTGCTGGAGCTCAGTTGATGGCAAAAGCATGGATGAAAGCCCTTGAATAAAATTAATTGTGACGTAAAATGAAAAGTATAACACGACGCAGCTTTCTTCAGCAGAGCTTTTCAGCAGGTATCGGAATGGCTGCTCTGAGTCACCTGCCGGATCTGCCTTCGATGGCAAAGGGAAAAATGAAATTCGGACTGGTAACTTACCAGTGGGGAAGGGACTGGGACCTGCCCACACTCATAGCCAATTGTGAAAAGACAGGATTACTTGGCATTGAACTGAGAACAGAACACGCCCATAAGGTTGAAATAAATCTTTCTGCTGCTCAGCGTGCTGAAGTAAAAAAACGCTTTGCCGACAGTCCGGTTGAATGCATCGGTTATGGGGCTAATTTTGAATATCACAGCCCTGATCCTGCCCAGCTCCGGAACAATATAGAGCAAACCAAAGAGTACATTAAACTTTGTAAGGATATCGGAGCCACTGGGATTAAGG
>CAZCQC010000089.1:0-5294 GCA_964500155.1 uncultured Rikenellaceae bacterium
TGAGCATGGATTATTGCATTAAGACATGGGATCCCCGAAACACCGGAACTCTTGAGGAGCCTCACCACAACACTTATGATATAGAATTCTGGGGACCTGATGGCATGTGCACCAGCTTTTACCTTGGGGCATTAAAGGCAATTTCGGAGATGGGGAAATATCTTGGTGAGGATGTTACAAAATATGATGGTCTTTATGAGAAGGGAAAAAAGGCTATGGAGACAGATCTATTTGACAGAGAGTATTTTATACAAAAGATAAAATGGCAGGGACTCAATTCTCCCGATCCAGTAAAGGCTTCTGAAGGCTCTTGGAGTTCCGATTATTCAGAGGAGGCAAAAGCACTGCTTCAGAAGGAGGGTCCGAAATACCAGTATGGCACTGGTTGCCTTTCCGACGGTGTTCTGGGAGCGTGGATAGGGGAGGTGTGCGGAATTAGAAACATCCTTGATTCAGCGAAAGTTACGAGTCATATGAAATCAGTGTACAAGTATAATTTTAAGGAAAGTCTGGCCAATCACTCAAATCCTCAGAGGCCATCCTATGCTCTGGGAAGCGACGGCGGCCTTCTTCTCTGTACCTGGCCGAAAGGGGGAATGCTCTCATTGCCTTTCGTATACAGCAACGAGGTCTGGACAGGCATCGAGTACCAGGCCGCTTCTCACCTTATGATGATGGGAGAGACAGATAAAGGCCTCGATATCGTCCGTGCTGCCCGCAGCAGGTATGACGGAAGAGTAAGAAACCCTTTTAATGAATATGAATGCGGGCACTGGTATGCCAGAGCATTATCAAGCTATGCACTTCTTCAGGGTCTCACAGGTGTAAGGTACGATGCCCTTACGCAGACAATGTTCATTGATTCAAAGATTGGTGATTTTACCAGCTTTATTTCGACTGAAACAGGATTCGGTAACGTCGGATTGAAAAACGGTAAACCATTCCTAAATGTAGCGTACGGCGAGATAACTGTTAAGGATTTCAGCATCCTTTGACAGGCAAGTTCAATGTCAATATTTTTTTAAACCACGGAGTCGCACGGAGTTTTACGGAGTTACACTGTTTAGAACTCCGTGTTTTGCTCCGTGTTACTCTGTGTAACACCGTGGTAAAAAAAGAATTGTTAAGATCTTAAAGGCTATTTTTTGATGTGTGTATTCTTCCAGCTGCAAATTTTCCATTTGTTTTTATTTGCAACTTTTAACAGTCTTCTGTCTGGATTGACACAAACCGGATTACCAACTATTTGCAGTACAGGTAAGTCAGATATTGAATCACCATAATACCACGCGTCTAAGACTTTACTGTTATTCGTTTCACAATACTCTTTAAGCCTTGACGCTTTTTCATTTCCAAAGCATAGTTTCCCTGTAGTTCGACCGGTGCAAATCCCATCAGCAGTTTCAATATTTGTGCAAATAACGTCATCCATTTCAAGATGGGCTGCAGCATCCTGGCAGATCCGGGATAGAGCCGATGAAAGTATTACTACTGCTGCATTTTTATCTTTGTGGGACTTTATCTCATTCCTCGCTTCTTCTGTAATCCTGGGGAGCAGGTGTTTTTCAAACAATTCAGATGATAAGTCGATGATTCTCTTCTCTGGAACACCGGTCAGCCATTTCAACATTCCTGAGATGATCCTTTCAGAATCCTTCAGACCGGATTTAAAAAGTAATAAAAGCCAGATAGCCTTGATGAGATCCTGCAGATTCATCATTTCCTGTTCATAAGCACTTATAGCTAGCATTTTGCCGCTGTTTGCCCTGATCAGGGTATCATCGAGATCAAAGAAAGCGATGTAACTTTTCCCATGTAAATTATTTTCTGAAGAAATGGTTACCATCGGGATTGTATATAATATTCAGGGCTTCCGGATGGATACTGACCTTAAAGTCTTTCGAAAAATTAAGCTCTCCGTCAACATGAAAAGGAACCTTTTCGGGGAATTCAATATCAAGCCCGGTAGTCTGGTAATAAATGACCTTTTTATCATTAATATGTACTCCTTTGGGAACTTTCAGAAAAATCCGGAATCGTTGAAACAGATTCAGTTTCTTTATCGAGCAGACATCCAGAAGGGCATCGTTGGCAATAGCTTTGGGTGTAAGGAAGAAACCCCCGGCGAACCTCCTGCCAATTGAAATAGTGTTGATGAAACAGTCTGTTTCAGTAGTACTTGGTCCGCTTGTAACCTTCATCCGTTTTTCCCTGAAAAAAAGGATCGTTTTAACAATATGCCATATATACTTGTTTTTCCCGCCCTTTTTCACCTGACCGGGTCCCGTATAATTTTCTGCAGCAACCTGGGCATCAAACCCCAATCCCATGCCATTCAGGAATACCATCCCATTAACTGAACCTGCATCCATGCCGATAATATTCTTTCTGAAAAAGGTTTCCCAGTCCTTATCTGAGAAACGGTCCGGAAATCCTGTAATCTGAATGAAATCATTTCCGGTTCCGGCCGGAATAATACCAATTACAACATCCTTCCTGTTGACCAAAGGCCTGGCTATCTCATTTATGGTACCATCTCCCCCTACTCCGATGATATAACTATATCCTTTTTCATAACTCGATTTTGATAGTTCGACGGCATGACCGCTTCTTTCAGTTAGCAGTATTTCCCCGTCAATACCATATTTCTTCAGCTTCTCACTGATCACAGGAATCATGGTCTTTGCAAAACCATTTCCTGCTATCGGATTGACTATAAAGATCCATTTTTCTTTTAACTCAGGGCTCATAATTTTGGTATTCAAACAACACTTTATGGTTTTAAGAAAAGCTTTTAAACCGCAAAGCACACAAAGTTTTCGCAAAGCACACAAAGTTAACAGATCTATCATCATCTCTTTGTGTCCTTCACATAGAATCTTTGCGAACTTTGCGGTTAATTCTTCATTGTTTTCAATATTCCCTGAAAAAATCGGAGAATTAATTGTAAACTATTAATGGTAAGCAGATTCAATCACACTTTTAATTTTTTCAATTATTTCATTATCACTTTTATCGATAAGTTCTTCTCTTGGAATCGGTTTATGAATTATGACCTCCAGCTTCGAACCAAAATCAATATAAAACCTGTTTTTCGGTTTCAGATCATAGAAGCCATTTAAAGTCAGAGGTAGTATCCCGATATCTCTTGTTTTGAAGAGGTAAATGAATCCCCTGAAAAAAGGATTGATTTTACCGCTAAGTGTTCTTGTCCCTTCAGGAAAGAGTGCGACTGACTGATCTTTTGCTTTCTCCATCAGTTGTTCGAGCATATGTCTTGTATTGCTTACAGTAGGTTCTTTAAAAGGGACGTAATCAGTCAGTTTTAAGAATCGGCCGAAAACGGGGACTTTCAGAAGCCGTTCATGGCCGAACCATGAAACATTCGGGTAAAAAGAGGTTATCGCTACAATATCAAAAAGGCTGGCATGATTGGCAAGAAGAATGTACTTCCTGTTTTTGTCGATATTCTCCTTTCCTCTGATCATCAGCTTTTTCCCCATTATCAGAAACACCGATTTTGCCCAGATCCCGCAAAGGAACCGAACCGGCTTTTTTGCCTTAAACCACGACAGGATGACAACAACCACAACACCAACAGCTGTGTAACTGTATAAGATTGCGTACACTGGAAAAGTAAGAATGGTGTTGATACCGGAACCCATCAGGTAAGGCTGATTTTTCAGTGCTGAAAATAGAATATTTTTTGATACAAAAGCTAAATCACTGATCTTTATGATTCCCTGGTGATCATTTACCTGAATTGCTGACAAATGCGATTTGCTGACTGTCAGGCGACCAGGAGGGTACATTTATAGTTCCCTGTCCGCCGTACAGATAGGCAATAACTTTGGGTTCACCGCCATTGGCGGGCATCAGTCTGAGCATTACCCGTTTATAGGAAGGATGGCTGTTCTTTTCAATATCCGAAGGGAATGATATAAATGCTATCCACCTGCCATCGGGTGAAATGTGAGGGAACCAGTTCCTGTATTCATCAAAAGTAAGCTGTTCCCTTCCGGTTCCGTCTGGTTTTATCCGCCATAGTTGCATATTTCCTGTATGGCTTCCATTGTAGTAGATATATTTCCCGTCAGGTGAATATTCACACCCGTCAACATGTTCCCCCTGGGCGAGATCAGTAAGAGCTACTTCTTTTCCCCCCTTTATTGAGTTCCTGTAGATATTATAAATGTTTTTTCCTCCCCGCTGAGCAACATATACAAGCTCTTTGTTATTCGGAGCCCAACCATGAAAATATGAAGGGGTTTCTTCTGTAATCAATTTTGGCGTTCCACCTTTTAATGGCAGAACATAAACTGCCGATCCTCCGCCTTTTCCGTTAATGGCATCCTTGGCGCAGCTGATTGCCAGCAGCTTGCCGTTGAATGATATGCCATGATCATTATTATTCCTGATGGCAAAGCCTGTATTAAGCTTCACAAGATCGCCACCATTTACAGGTATTTTATACAACAGACCATCCATATTGAAAAGAAGCTGTTTGCCGTCAGGCATCCAGTTTGGAGCCTCGAACCTGCCTTGTTTTTCATAAATTACAATTCTTTTTCCGTCAAAAACGTTCATTGTTTCAAGGCGACATCCCACAATACCATCCCTTGACGCATTATAATTATCACCGACAGGCTGATCAATGCGGACATTCCAGACCTTCGCCTCTTCAGAGATTTCAGGATTATGGGAGCAGACAAATAATCCGGCGAGGATTTCGTCGGGAAGATTAATCATCTCATATGAGCCTATTGTTTCCAGAGCTTTTCCAGAATGAGCTGCTCTCATGAAAATTATCCTGCCCGAACGTTCTATCTGGATTATCTCATAGCCTGATCCTTTAGCAAATATTTCATCTTCAGGATCTTTCATCTCGGCACCTTTGACATCCCGCCATTGCATGACTGTAAGTCCGTCGCCATGAAGAGTAGCCGATATATGCCTGGAATCCTCATCAGTTGAGGTCCTGAGCATCCAACCTGTCTTCCTGTGAGCTTCCGTTCCCTTGCCTTCGAATTTAAAATTTGCGGTAAGTATAAAATCTCCTTTGATTTTCCTGTACAGGTAATGGAATTCGTCCCTGGCAAACCAGATATTGTAACCCGATCCTTTTAGAGAATAAGATTGATCTGCAATATTATATTCGGCCGAACCAGTATTTTTCGGATTGCCGATGTCGGTGCTGTTTTCAAAAACACCTGTTGTTCCCTTTTGAGCCATTGCCGAATTTAGCAAAAAACAGCATATGAGTAACAAAAAATATTTCATAATTATTAAAGATT
>CAZCQC010000090.1:0-20512 GCA_964500155.1 uncultured Rikenellaceae bacterium
TACCCCGATCTCGATTTGGCGCCTTTATGACCCCTGGTTGATGTACCGCCTTTCCCGGAACCCTGTCCGCGGCCAACACGCTTGCTTCTTTTTACTGATCCTTTAGCAGGTTTTAAGTTACTTAGATCCATAACTTTTTATATAATATCGTTAATACCTTAAATATTCTCCACTTTGACCAGGTGTCTTATCTTTTCCACCATTCCCAGAATCGGGGGAGTAGCTTCATGTTCGACGCTATGGTTCAGCTTTGTGATTCCAAGTGCTGCAAGAGTTCTCTTCTGCCTTTCGGGTTTCCCGTTTTTACTCTTTACCTGGGTTATGCGAATTTTTGCCATTGTGGTTTACTTTACTATCCGTTAAATACTTTATCCAGACTTATTCCTCTGTGTTCGGCAACAGCGATTGCATCACGCATTTCAAGAAGTGCTGCAAAAGTAGCCTTTACCAGGTTATGAGGGTTTGAAGATCCTTTTGACTTGGCAAGCACATTCTTCACTCCGACGCTTTCAAGAACAGCTCGCATTGCACCTCCGGCCTTTACTCCGGTACCTTCAGTTGCAGGTTTGATGAATACTTTGGCGCCGCCAAATTTTGCTACCTGCTCGTGAGGAATGGTCCCATGTATTATAGGCACCTTAATCAGGTTCTTTTTGGCATCTTCGATTCCTTTTGCTATGGCTGTGGTCACTTCACTGGCTTTTCCAAGTCCGTGTCCGACAATTCCATCTTCGTTCCCGACAACAACAATAGCCGAAAAGCTGAAGGTTCGTCCGCCCTTTGTAACTTTTGTAACTCTCTGAATGCTAACAAGCCGGTCCTTGAGTTCAAGGTCGCTGGTTTTTACTTTTCTTATTCCGTTTCCCATATTATCAGAATTTTAGACCGCCTTCGCGGGCTGCATCAGCCAATGATTTAACTCTACCATGGTATCTATATCCGCTCCTGTCGAAAATGACACTTTCGATACCCTTTTCCTTGCATCTTGCAGCAAGAGACTTTCCGACGATTTTAGCCTGTTCGGTTTTCTTAATGCCTGTTCTGGCGAGCTCCTTTTCTTTGGAGCTGACAGCCAGGAGAGTGACTCCCCTGAGGTCATCAACAACCTGAACGTAGATCTGTTTGTTGCTGCGGAATACTGCAAGACGCGGTCTTTCTGCAGTGCCGCTTATTTTTTTCCGGATCCTCATACGGATCCTCGTTCTTTTTTCCAATTTGGTTAAAGCCATGATAATTTAATTTTTAACCGGATTATACACTAGCTGATTTCCCAGCTTTCCTCCTTAGCTGTTCTCCGACAAATTTGATCCCTTTTCCCTTGTAAGGTTCAGGCGGACGGAACGATCTGATCTTTGCTGCAACATGCCCGATCAGCTGTTTATCGATACATGTCAGAGTAATAACAGGATTGCTCCTTCTTTCGGTTTTGGTTTCAACCTTTACTTCGTCAGGTACCTGAAGTATTATTTCGTGTGAGTAGCCAAGGCTCATTTCGAGTTGCTGTCCTTTTGCCTCGGCCCTGTAACCAACTCCGACAAGTTCAAGTTCTTTCTTGAATCCCTCCGACACACCGACAACCATGTTTGCAATAAGTGCCCTGGAAAGACCATGAAGCGACTTATGACTTTTCGATTCTGAAGGTCTTGACAATACGATAGTGTTATCCACTACTTCAACCTTCAGGTCTGTGTTAATCCTCTGTTTCAGCTCACCCAAAGGTCCTTTCACACTGATCTCATTGGAGTCGCTGACATTTATAGTTACTCCTTTGGGCAGGTTAACAGGTAATTTTCCTATTCGTGACATAATACTATCCTCCTTTTAGTATACGTAACATAAAACTTCTCCACCAATATTCTCATTTTTAGCCTCTTTATCGGTCATCAGACCCCTCGAGGTAGAGATAATTGCAATTCCGAGTCCGTTCAGTACTCTTGGCATTTCATCGACGCCGATGTACCGCCTGAGGCCCGGACGACTGGCCCTTGTAATTTTCTTAATAGCAGGCTTTTTGCTCTTCGGATTATATTTCAGGGCGATTTTCAATACACTCTGTTTTTCTTCTCCGTCAACCACCTTATAGCTAAGGATATACCCCTTTTCAAACAATATCCTGGCAATCTCCTTTTTAAGATTGGATGCTGGAGCTTCAACCACCTTATGACCAGCCATAATAGCATTCCTAATTCTGGTCAGTAAATCTGCAATCGGATCAGTCATCTCTTATTCTTTAAAATAGTTAATATTCATTCTTACTTTTACCAGCTCGCTTTCTTGACACCCGGGATCAGTCCGAAGGATGCCATCTCCCTGAAGGTTATCCTGCTTATTCCGAACTGCCTCATATAACCTCTTGAACGTCCGGTAAGCTTGCAACGATTATGCATTCTGTTTGGATTTGAGTTCCGCGGCAGGCGGCTCAGTCCAACATAATCACCCTCAGCTTTCAGTTTTGCTCTTTTTGCTGCGTACTTCTCAGTCAGTCTTGCGCGTTTTACTTCGCGGGCTATCATCGATTCTTTAGCCATATAATCAGTTTTTAATATTTTTAAAAGGTAACCCAAAATGCTTCAGAAGGGCCAGAGCCTCCTCATCGGTATTTGCCGATGTTACAAAAGTCATCTGAAGTCCCATGATCTTGGCAACTTTGTCAAGGTCAATCTCCGGGAAAATTATCTGCTCGGTGATCCCGAGAGTATAATTACCCCGTCCGTCAAGCTTGGCACTGATACCCTTGAAATCACGGATCCTTGGCAAAGCAACACAAATAAGCCTTTCAAGAAACTCATACATTCTATCTTTGCGCAGCGTTACCATAACACCGATCGGCATATTTTTCCTCAGTTTGAAGTTAGAAATATCCTTCGATGAATAGGTCTGGACAGCTTTTTGCCCTGCTATATCTGTTAATTCCTTAACACTGAATTCAAGCAGTTTCTTGTCAGCTATTGCCTGTCCTACACCCTGATTAAGAACAATCTTTTCCAGCTTTGGCACCTGCATAACGGTCTTGTAGCTGAATTCCTTCATTAATTCAGGGACGATCACTTCTTTATATCTGGTTTTTAATACAGGTGTATACATTACTTGATCTCCTCTCCTGATTTTTTTGAGTAACGAACTAATTTATTTTTGTCATTAAACCTTCTGCCGATACGTGTAGGTTTTCCCGATGCAGGATCGACAAGCATAAGGTTTGACAGATTTATCGGGGCTTCTTTTTTCAGAATGCCTCCCTGAGGTGATTTTGCATTCGGCTTTGTATGTTTTGATACAGTGTTAACACCTTCAACCAAAGCTCTGTTCTTATCTCTGTCAACCTCGAGGACACGTCCTTTCTGCCCTTTGGATTCACCGGTTATCACAATAACCGTATCTCCCTTTTTAATATGTAGTTTCTTCTGCATTGCTCTTTATTTAAAAATTATAGAACTTCAGGTGCAAGAGAGACAATCTTCATATACTTTTCGCGCAGTTCCCTTGCGACCGGACCGAATATACGGGTACCTCTCACCTCATTCAGGTTATTAAGCAGAACTACTGCATTATCATCAAACCTGATATAAGAACCATCGGCACGGCGTATCTCCTTGGTTGTTCTTACAACAACGGCTTTGCTCACTGTTCCTTTTTTTGCCTCACCCGACGGGAGGGCGCTCTTGACACTGACAACTATCTTGTCGCCGACAGTTGCATATCTTTTCTTACTGCCTCCAAGTACACGGATACACAAAACTTCCTTTGCTCCGGAGTTGTCGGCAACTGTTAACCTGCTTTCCTGCTGTATCATGACTACTTAGCTCTTTCGATTATTTCAACCAATCTCCAGGATTTATTTTTACTCAGAGGCCTGGTCTCCGAGATACGCACCTTATCGCCAATATTGCACGAATTCTCCTCATCATGAGCCATCAGCTTCTTTGTCCTGTTGACAAATTTGCCATAGATGGGATGCTTAACTTTCCTTTTGATGGCCACAACGATCGATTTATCCATTTTGTTGCTGACGACAACACCGATACGTTCCTTTCTGATATTCCTTTCCATTGCTGATCTAGCTTTTAGGTTTTTCATTAATTTCCCTGGTACGAAGCTCTGTAAGCAGACGTGCAATTGTAAGCTTAACCAGTTTGAGCTTCTGAGGATTATCCAGAGGTGTTATTGCATGGTTTAGCTTCATGCGGACAAGCATTGTTTTCTCGGTATCTATCCTTTCCACAAGATCCGGCGTGCTTAATTCCTTTATTTCTGAAGTTTTCATCTCTATCTGTTCTATGTTTTATTCCTGTACGAAATCTGTTCTTACAATGAATTTTGTTGTTATCGGTAGTTTCTGTGCTGCAAGCCGGAGAGCTTCTTTAGCTATTTCATATGGAACTCCTTCAGCCTCGATAATAATTCTCCCTGGGGTAACAGGTACCACAAAGCCTTCCGGTGCACCCTTGCCTTTTCCCATACGTACCTCGGCAGGTTTCTTTGTGATAGGCTTGTCGGGGAATATCCTTATCCAGATCTGTCCCTCACGTTTCATATGACGTGTGACAGCCTGACGGGCAGCTTCGATCTGTCTTCCAGTGATCCAGCACTCTTCCAATGCTTTAATACCAAACGACCCGAATGCAAGCTGGTTGCCTCTCTGAGCATTTCCCTTCATTCTTCCTTTCTGGGCTCTCCTGAATTTGGTCCTTTTCGGTTGTAACATGGCTCAAATATCTTTATAAATTGTATACTCTCATCCCTTATTTCTTTGCCTTGCGTTTGAGGCTTTTGCTTTTTGCATTTCTTGCACCGATATTCGGACTAAGGTCTCTTTTTCCGAAAACTTCACCGTTGCATATCCAGACTTTGATCCCGATCAGACCTACTTTTGTATGGGCTTCTCCCAGGGCGTAATCAATGTCGGCACGTAGTGTATGAAGAGGAATACGTCCTTCCTTATATGTCTCGCTTCTTGCCATTTCTGCACCTCCAAGGCGGCCTGAAATAAGAACTTTAATCCCTTCGGCACCCATCCTCATTGTGGAAGCGATCGACATTTTGATTGCGCGACGGTATGATATCTTGCCCTCAAGCTGACGGGCTATATTGTTTGCAACAATATTTGCATCAAGCTCCGGACGTTTAACTTCAAAGATGTTGATCTGAACCTCTTTCTTGGTAATCTTCTTCAGTTCTTCCTTTAGTTTGTCAACTTCCTGGCCTCCTTTACCGATTATAATACCCGGGCGGGCAGTATTTACGGTTACAGTAATAAGCTTAAGTGTCCTCTCGATGATAATCTTTGAAAGACTTGCTTTTGCAAGCCTGGCATTCAGATATTCTCTTATTCTGGTGTCTTCAACCAGCTTGCCGGAGAAATCTTTTCCACCGAACCAGTTTGAGTCCCAACCTTTGATTATACCTAATCTGTTGCCTATCGGATTTACTTTTTGTCCCATCTGTTTATTTTGATGTTTTTTCAACTTCCTTATTCATACTGTCGAGTATCAGAGTAACATGGTTAGATCTTTTTCTGACTCTGTAGGCTCTCCCCTGTGGAGCTGTCTGCAGCCTTTTCAGAGCACGTCCGCCGTCAACGCTGATCTCTTTAACAAAAAGGTGGCTTTCTTCGATTCTTACACCTTCATTTTTCGATTGCCAGTTGGCTATTGCTGAGAGAAGAAGTTTTTCGAGCCTGCGTGATGCTTCCTGGGGGCTGAATTTCAGCACATCAAGTGCCTTGTTCACTTCCAGACCGCTGATCATTCCTGTTACGAGCCTCATTTTACGGGGTGAGGTCGGACAGTTCCTGAGAATCGCCTGGTACCTCGCTTTTGCAGCCTCTTTTCTCCGTTCTGCTGTATTTCTTTTTCTTGCACCCATTTCTGAATATTTTTCGGTTTACACTACTTTTTACTTGTTGCCCGAGTGACCTCTGAATGTACGGGTAGGAGCAAATTCGCCAAGCTTGTGTCCCACCATGTTTTCGGTAATGTAAACGGGGATAAATTTATTTCCGTTATGAACTGCTATAGTATGTCCGACAAAGTCGGGGGAGATAACCGATCTCCGCGACCAAGTCTTGAGAACTGATTTCTTTTGTCCTTTGTTCATTTCAAGGACTCTCTTTTCCATCTTGAATTCAATGAAAGGACCCTTTTTAATTGATCTGCTCATAGTATATCAGTTATTTTTTCCTTCTTTCAATAATGTGTTTTGCAGAGTATTTCTTCTTGTCACGGGTTTTGAAACCTTTAGCAGGCACCCCTCTGCGTGATCTCGGATGACCGCCCGAAGCTCTTCCTTCGCCGCCACCCATCGGGTGATCGACCGGATTCATAACAACGCCTCTGACTCTGGGACGGCGGCCCTGCCAGCGAGAACGGCCGGCTTTGCCTGATTTTTCAAGATTATGGTCGGCATTGGAAACTGTTCCTATCGTTGCACGGCATGTTGTCAGAACCATCCTTGTCTCACCTGAAGGAAGCTTTATTATAGCGTATTTCCCTTCGCGTGCTGACAGCTGTGCATAAGTACCTGCACTACGGGCGAGAGCACCTCCCTTACCAGGTTTCAGTTCAATATTATGTACTATGGTACCAAGTGGAATGTCATTGAGAAACATCGTGTTACCGATTTCAGGTGTTGCATCTTTCCCCGATACAACTTTCTGTCCCACCTTCAAGCCGTTGGGAGATACTATGTACCTTTTTTCACCATCCTCATAAACAAGAAGGGCAATTCTCGATGACCTGTTCGGGTCATACTCAATTGCCTTTACTGTTGCATGCATGCCATCTTTTTCCCTGAGAAAATCGACGACCCTGTACATCTGTTTATGACCGCCTCCGATGTACCGCATAGTCCTTTTACCGTTAACGTTCCTTCCTCCCGATTTCCTGAGCGGTCGAAGCAAGGATTTCTCCGGTGTGGCTTTTGTTAAAGTGTCAAAAGCGCTGATGATTTTGTTTCTCTGACCTGGTGTAACAGGTTTTAATTTTCTGACTGCCATACTGGTTGTTAAATATTGCTGTAGAAATCGATCTTGTTCCCTTCTGCCAGGGTTACAACTGCTTTTTTCAAAGCTGCTGTTTTCCCGACGAGGAAGCCCGATTTCGTATTTCTTGTTTTTACCTTACCGCCATACCTCATTGTATTGACTGAATCGACAGTTACGCCATACAATTCCTCGACAGCTTTCCTGATCTGCAATTTATTTGCGTTTTTAGCAACGATGAATCCGTAACGATTGAATTTATCGCCCTGGCTTGTCATCTTTTCCGTCACTATTGGTTTAAGCAAAATATTCATTACTCAAAATTTACTGGTTTTCAAAAGTTGCCTGTAAAACGTCAACTGCACTCTCTACAAGTACCAGAGTTGAAGCCTTCATTATTTTATAAGTGCTTAATTCACCGGCAGTTACAACTTCAACCCCTTGTACATTTCGGGATGACAAATATATGTTTTTATTTTGTTCCGATAAAACAAATAATGATTTTTTATTTCCAATATTCAGGCTGCTGCCCATTTTTATCATTTCTTTTGTTTTTGGTACTTCAAAAGAGAAGTCTTCCAGAACAATAATACTGTTTGCCGATTCCTTGTAAGAAAGGGCTGATTTCCTGGCCAGCTGTTTCAGCTTTTTATTAAGCTTGAAGCCATAGAATCGGGGCTGTGGGCCGAATACACGCCCGCCACCACGGAATAAAGGGTTCTTTAAACTGCCTGCGCGGGCTGTTCCGGTTCCTTTCTGCCGCTTGATCTTCCTGGTACTTCCTGCCACTTCGCCACGCTGTTTGGATTTATGCGTTCCCTGCCTTTGATTTGCCAGGAACTGTTTCGTATCCAGATAAATGGCGTGATCATTAGGTTCAATGCCGAAAATCGAATCGTTAAGATTAACTTTTCTTCCGGTCTCCTTGCCATCAATATTAAGAATCGCTAATTCCATTATTTTGTAATTATTACGTAACCACCTTTCGGACCGGGAACTGATCCTTTAACTATAATTAAATTAGTCTCTGTCATAAGCTTCATCACCTTCATGCTTACCGACATAACTTTATTTCCGCCCATACGACCTGCCATTCTCATGCCTGGCAGCACCCTTGACGGGAATGATGATGCTCCCAGAGAACCTGGTGCTCTTCCCCTGTTATGCTGTCCGTGGGTCTGACCGCCAACACCAGAAAAACCGTGACGTTTTACGACACCCTGGAATCCCTTTCCCTTGGACCATCCGCGAACATCAACCCAGTTATCGGGTCTGAAAAGCTCAGCGGTAAGCACTTCCCCTTCCTTCACCTGTCCTTCGGCGAATCCGGTGAATTCAATGAGTTTTCTTTTGGGAGTTGTATTTACCTTTTTAAAATGGCCTAATTCAGCCTTTGTGGTATGCTTTTCCTTTTTCTCATCGAAACCAAGCTGTACTGCGAAATATCCGTCCTTCTCAATTGTTTTGACCTGTGTTACAACACACGGGCCTGCCTGGAGTACAGTACAAGGAACATTTTTTCCGTCCTGATCGAATACGGAAGTCATTCCCACCTTTTTTCCAATTAATCCCTGCATCTCTTTATTGCTTTACTGGTTTCACACTTTTATTTCTACTTCAACCCCGCTTGGAAGTTCCAGCTTCATCAGAGCATCAATCGTTTTGGGCGTTGAGCTATAAATATCAAGCAGCCTCTTATAGGATGAAAGCTGAAATTGTTCCCTTGCTTTCTTGTTCACGAACGGGGAACGAAGAACCGTATAGATCTTCTTATGTGTCGGAAGCGGAATGGGACCACTTACAACTGCACCGGTCGATTTTACTGTCTTAACGATCTTCTCTGCGGATTTATCCACCAGGTTATGATCATAAGATTTCAGTTTGATACGAATTTTCTGACTCATTTCTTTAAAGAATTTTTCCTTTTGTGATTTCTATAATTCTGTTTGCAATTTCTGCAGGCACCTCTTCATAATGGGAAAACTCCATTGTCGAAGTTGCTCTTCCCGAGGTCAGGGTTCTTAGTACTGTAACATAACCGAATTTTTCGGCCAGAGGTACTTTTGCTTTAACAACCCTAGCACCTGCCTTCGATTCCATACCTTCCACCCTGCCTCTTCTCCTGTTAAAGTCGCTGATTACATCACCAACATATTCTTCAGGGGTAACAACCTCTGTTGACATTATTGGTTCAAGGATTACGGGATTGCATTTCCCGGCATATTTCCTGAATGCCTGTTTAGCAGCGATTTCAAAGGAAAGGGCGTCGGAATCGACAGGATGGTATGAACCGTCTCTGAGTACTACTTTCAGGTTTTCGAGAGGGAATCCTGCCAGTGGTCCGTTTGACATTGCCTCACGGAATCCTTTTTCAACCGACGGGATAAATTCCTTTGGAATATTGCCTCCCTTAACCTCATTTACAAAATCGAGGCCTCTGATGCCATCTTCAGCCGGCATCAGTGCAGCATAAATGTCGGCAAATTTTCCTCTGCCTCCGGTCTGCTTCTTAAATACTTCGCGAAATTCAGCGGTTGTGGTAATTGCCTCTTTATATGCAACCTGAGGAACACCCTGATTACATTCAACCTTGAATTCACGCTTTAAACGGTCAATAAGAATTTCAAGATGCAATTCTCCCATCCCGTTTATTATAGTCTGCCCGCTGTCGGGATCAATTCTTACCTGGAATGTGGGATCTTCCTCTGCCAGTTTATTAAGTGCAACCGACAGCTTGTCTACATCAGCCTGGGTCTTTGGTTCAACGGCCACGCCAATTACAGGTTCAGGAAAATCCATTGATTCAAGAGTAATCGGTTTGTTTATTGCGCAGAGAGTGTCACCTGTTCTGAGATCCTTGAATCCGACACCAGCACAAATATCTCCTGCTGAAACGCTCTCTTCAGGATTTTGTTTGTTTGCATGCATCTGGAAAAGCCGGTTGACCCTGTCTCGTTTCCCGGTCCTTGTATTAAGCACAGTATCTCCTGCATGGAGAACACCTGAGTATATACGAAGGAATACAAGTCTTCCGACATAAGGATCGGTAGCTATTTTAAAGGCCAGAGCTGCAAGTGGTTCATTGTCATCCGGCTCACGTCTGATTTCATCATCATTTCTTGGATCAATTCCTGTTACCGCGCCAATATCTACAGGTGAGGGTAGGAACTCGACAGCTGCATCGAGAAGGTTCTGAATCCCCTTGTTCTTAAATGCCGAACCGCATATTACCGGAACAGCCAGTCCAAGGATTGTGGATTTCCTCAGAGCGGTCACAATCTCATCCGCGGTTATTGAATCATGATCTTCAAGGAACCGTGCAAGAAGGGTATCATCGACATTGGCGACCGATTCAATAAGTTTGGCTCTCCATTCGTTTGCCTCTTCCAAAAGATCCTGCGGAATATCTTCAACTTCATATGTTGTTCCGGTAGTATCGCTGTTGTACCACACGATTGCCTTCATGGTTATCAGGTCAATCAGTCCTTTAAAGTTCTCTTCGGCGCCAAGTGGCAGCTGAACTGGTACGGGGTTTGCACCTAATTTTTCTTGTATCTGATGGACAACGCTGAAAAAATCGGCTCCTGCCCTGTCCATTTTATTCACAAAAGCGATCCTGGGAACATTGTATTTATCGGCCTGTCTCCAGACGGTCTCCGACTGCGGCTCGACCCCGCCAACTGCACAAAAAACTGCCACAGCTCCATCAAGAACTCTCAGCGACCGTTCAACCTCCACGGTAAAATCAACATGTCCCGGAGTATCAATAATATTTATCTTATATTCATCACCCCTTAATTTCCAGAAAGCAGTAGTTGCAGCTGAAGTTATTGTAATACCTCTTTCCTGCTCCTGAATCATCCAGTCCATCTGGGCATTGCCATCATGTACCTCTCCCATACGATGAGTCCGGCCAGTATAGAACAGAATACGCTCTGTCGTAGTGGTCTTGCCGGCATCGATGTGGGCCATGATTCCGATGTTTCTGGTATATTTCAGGTTGCTGTTCATAAATTGGTTGCTTCCTTGGGAGATATCAGTTAAAATCTGAAATGAGCAAAGGCTTTGTTAGCTTCCGCCATTCTGTGAGTGTCTTCCTTTTTCTTGTAGGCGCCTCCTTCAAGCTTGTAGGCAGCCATAAGTTCTGCAGCCAGTCTTTCAGCCATAGAATGACCTGTTCTTTTCCTTGCAAATGAGATCATATTCTTCATGCTGATTGCTACTTTCCTGTCGGAACGTATTTCCATAGGTACCTGGAATGTAGCTCCACCGACCCTGCGTGCTTTTACCTCAACCTGAGGAGTAACATTGTCGAGAGCCTGCTTGAATATTTCAAGAGGTGATTTCCCTTCGCTTTTAAACTTGTCGGCTACTATGTCGAGAGAATCATAAAAGATTTTAAAAGCAAGATTCTTTTTACCACTAAACATAAGATTGTTCACAAACCTGGTTACATACGGATCGTGGTATTTCGGATCCGGTAACATAATCCTCTTCTTTGGTTTTGATTTTCTCATTATCTTATCAATTACGTATTATTTCTTTGGCCTTTTTGCGCCATATTTTGATCTTCTCTGGGTACGACCGTCAACGCCCGATGTATCGAGTGCGCCACGAACAAGGTGGTAACGGACACCCGGCAAATCCTTTACCCTGCCACCTCTGATCAGCACAATTGAGTGTTCCTGAAGGTTATGCCCCTCGCCCGGAATATAAGCATTTACTTCCTTCTGATTTGTAAGCTTCACCCTGGCTACTTTCCTCATGGCTGAATTCGGTTTCTTTGGCGTGGTTGTGTAAACCCTCACACAGACACCCCTTCTCTGAGGACATGAATCCAAAGCAGGAGCTTTGCTTTTATCTATCAGTCTTTTCCTGCCTTTTCTTACTAACTGCTGAATTGTCGGCATAATATAGTATGATTTAACATTAAATTTTATTCAAAAAAACGGTTCGCAAAGGTATTATTTTATTTTATAAATATTACAAACTAGTCTCATGTTTTTTTAAACTGCAATAAGACATACGTCTATCCAAACTGATTATCAGGGATAAACAGTTTCCTTAACGTCTCTTAAAATAAAATATCTTACTTAAAATTGTAAGTTATTAACAGGTTCCTTCCCGACCTTTCCCATGCGAATAATCGTTTTGTAAACTTACCTTGAAAGAAAAACCGGTACTCCTGTATTTCAAAAAACTGGTGCAAAGAAAATAAAAATTTTGTAATAATGAATCCTTTCTTAAACAGTTTTTAAAAATTTATTATTTTTGTCACCTCCAAATCAAGCTTATAAAAAACAAGCAAATACTCAAATGCCCATGAAAACTTATCAGACTGACCAGGTAAAGTGCGTTGCATTAATTGGTAATTCCGGATCGGGGAAAACAAGCCTGGCCGAAGCTATGCTCTTCAATGGAGGCGTTATTGAACGAAGAGGAACAATCGCAGGAAAGAACACGGTTTCAGATTATCGTCCGATTGAACAGGAGAATGGAAACTCCATCTTTTCAACTGTTCTTTATTCTGAGTTCCAAAATAAAAAAATCAATATACTTGATACTCCCGGTCTGGATGATTTCAGTGGTGGTGTGGTCTCTTCTCTTTATGCTGCTGATTGTGCAGTATTGACAATAAACGTTCAGAACGGCGTTGAAGTCGGTTCAGAGATACATTTCCGTCATGCAGAAAAAGTGAACAAACCTCTTATCCTTGTTATAAATGGTCTGGATCATGAAAAAGCCAACTTTGATAAGTCGATTGAAATGATGAAAGACAGGTTTGGAAGCAATGTGATCCTTGTTCAGTTTCCTGTAAATGAAGGGGTGGGATTTAATGCTGTTATTGATGTTCTTAAGATGAAAATGCTTCAGTATCCGAAAGAGGGCGGAGTTGCCAAAGAGATTGAAATTCCCGCTGATCACAAAAAGAAAGCTGAAGATTTGCACAGTGCCCTGGTTGAAAAAGCAGCTGAGGCTGATGAATCACTGATGGAACTATTTTTCTCAAATGACTCTCTCTCGGAAGAAGAGATAAGGAAAGGCATCGCAAAAGGATTACTGACAAGAGGAATGTTCCCTGTTTTTTGTATATCATCAAAAAACAACATGGGAGTTGATCGTCTCATGGAGTTTATAGTCAGTGAAGCTCCGTCGGTTACCGACATGCCTGCCCCTTTAAACAATAAGGGAGCTGAAGTAAAACCTAACCCGGCCGGACCAGGTTCAGTTTACGTATTCAAATCCTCAATTGAAGAGCATATAGGAGAAATAAACTATTTCAGAGTCTGTTCAGGCAAGATATCGGAGAACCTCGATGTGGTTAATAGTAATAATGGTGTAAAAGAAAGACTGTCGCAATTATATGTATGTGCAGGCAAGAACAGGACTCGTGTTCCGGAATTACATACAGGCGATATCGGAGCTTTCGTTAAGCTTAAAAATACTAAAACTGATCATACCCTGAATGTTCCCGGTAACGATTGGAAATACGTCGGAGTTAAGTTCCCTGCACCCAAATATCGTACAGCGATAAAGGCACAGAGCGAAAGCGATGATGAAAAGCTGGGAGAAGCCCTTAACAAGATCCACCTCGAGGATCCTACTATCATAATAGAATATTCAAAAGAACTTAAACAGATTATTGTTCACGGACAGGGTGAATATCACCTGAATATTATGAAATGGCATCTCGACAATATTTACAAGATACCTACAAGTTATAATCCACCGAAGATCCCTTACCGGGAAACAATTACAAAATCCGCCCCGGCTGACTATCGCCACAAAAAGCAATCAGGTGGTGCCGGACAGTTTGGTGAAGTTCATCTTATAGTAGAACCATACACCGAAGGTTCATCCGAAATGTCAATGATGAAATTCGGAGGCAAGGAGTTAAAGCTTTCGGTAAGAGGAAAAGATGAAATTGACCTAGACTGGGGAGGTAAACTTATTTATGTCAACTGTATCGTTGGTGGATCGATCGATGCCAGGTTTATGCCTGCCATACTGAAAGGTATAATGGAGAAGATGGAGGTGGGACCGCTTACAGGGTCATATGCACGTGATATCAGGGTTTATGTTTACGACGGGAAGATGCACCCTGTCGATTCAAACGAAATTTCATTCAGGCTGGCAGGACGAAATGCATTCAGCATAGCTTTCAAAAATGCAGGTCCAAAGATCCTCGAGCCAATTTATGAAGTTGAGATAATGGTTCCATCCGACAGGATGGGCGATGTAATCAGCGACCTTCAGGGACGCCGCGGGATGGTTCTCGGGATGTCGAGTGAAAAGCGGTTTGAGGTGATAAAAGCCAGAGTTCCGCTTGCTGAAATGAATAAATATTCCACTGCACTAAGCTCCATAACAGGCGGCCGTGCAATGTATACAATGAAATTCCTCGAATATGCCCAGGTTCCGGGTGATGTTCAGGAGGCTGTAATAAAGGCTTATACAGAAGAAGAGGAAGAAGAATAACCTCATCCCCCAGCCCCTTCTCCTGAAAGAGAAGGGGTTTATATTTCATCCTATAATTAAGTCCCTCTCCTTCAGGAGAGGGATTTAGGGTGAGGTCAGACTGTTTTCAGTACATCCCACACAAACGCCCTTATACCTACTTCTTCATTGATCGAGTTGATCTTTGAAACCGTAGCAAGGACATTGTCAACAATATCGTCTTCAACAATTGTCAGGACACTCTTATTGATTTCAGGCCAGGCATGGGTACCAAGGTGAGGAACACCCGTATGACTTCCCCTTCCCTGTACATTTTCCCAGAGTGTATAACCTTTTATCCCCAGTTTATCCATCAAATACTCGATCCTTTCGGTGTGTGCCTGATTATATATTATCATAATAGCTTTCATAATACCTGGAATTTAAAATTTACTTTATCTGGAATTACCATTTTTACCGTTCATAAAATCCATTTCTGAATAGACAGCAAGCTGTTTGTTCCTCTCGCCGTGCTTTGCAAAAATTGCATAAACAACAGGCACCAGAATCAGGGTAACAATCGTCGAGAAAACAAGCCCCCCAATAACTGCAATACCCATCGGGCTCCATAGTTCAGACCCGGCGCCGGTGCTCATTGCCAGAGGCAGCATACCAAGTATCGTTGTACCCGAAGTCATGACAACGGGTCTTAATCGCGACCGCCCTGACAATGCAATTGCTTCATACAATTCATTCCCCCGCTCCCGCATCAGGTTAATGAAGTCCACAAGCACAATGGCGTTTTTAACCACAATTCCAATCAGCATCACCGCTCCTATCCCCGAGATTACACTCAATGATGTGTTGGTCAGGAAAAGAGCAAGTGCCACTCCGGAAAAAGCGAATGGTATTGAGAACATTATTATGAACGGCATTTTCAGCGATTCAAATTGCGAGGCCATTATAAGATAAACAAGGATAAGGCTTACGACCATTAGGAATGCGATATCCATAAAAGACTCCATCTGATCTTTGATAGCACCGGAAATCTGGACCATCACTCCTGCAGGAAGGTTTGACTCATCGATTGCTTTCTGAATCTCAACCTGAAGTTCCGTAAGTGATCTTTTATAAGGGGTAAAAGAGACTGTTACGATTCGTTCCTTTCTTTTATGCTGGATGCTGGGTGGCGCCCAATACTCTTTTATTTGTGCAATTTCCCCAAGCCTTATCGTCTTCCCGGCCGGGTTACTTATACCAATATTTTCAATATCAGTCAGAGTACTTGTAGAACTCTTCTGATACCTGACAACTATATCATATTCATCTCCCGCCTGTCTTAGCTGTGTCGCAGTCATCCCTGCCACCCTGTTTCTGACAGCTGTCGATACCATCGCCGTATTAAGTCCGTTGGAACTCATCTTGTTCTGATCCAGAACAATCTGGAGTTCAGGCTTTGATTTGTCACGGCTGATGGTAACATCTTTAGCCCCCTCCATCTTCTTAATTTTTGCAGCAAGTTCTTCAGCAACAATATTGGTCTGGGTGATATCGTATCCGTATATTTCTACACCAACGGCGCTTCCTCCAAAGCTTCCCATGTTATTTGAAGTACTTATTGTATAATCAACAATCTCAGGGAATTTTGAAAAGTCACTTCTCATCTCTTCAGATATCTCAAATACCGATTTCTCCCTTTCTTCAATAGGTACAAGGCTCAGACTATATGAAATTATATGGGTTCCTCCTGCTCCAAAAAGGGAAGCAAACCCTCCCTGGTCATCCGATCCGGTTGAGGTGGAAACCACTTCAACTTCAGGATACTTCATCATGATCAGAGAATCAATCCTTCTGGCTGTCTTCATTGTCTCATCAACCCGTGTACCCGTCTGCAGTTCAATTGTTGCTGTGATCTGGGATTCATCCGACTGGGGAAAGAATTCAGTTTTAATGACTGAAAACAGCGACATCGAACCTATAAACACTACAAGAGCTGCAATCGCTGTGAAAGTTTTATGATGGAGAGCCCAGCGGAGAGACTTCTCATAAAAATGGTCGAACCTGTCAAGCCACTTCCGGATGCTGCCGTCATAGGTCCAGAAAGGTGCATCCTTTTTGATAGGATACCATTTAAGCAGGAGAGCGCTCAAAGTCGGAGTAAGGGTTATTGCTGCAAAAACAGATGTCACTATTGTAATGGTAACGCTCATTCCCAGCTGTTTAAAGAGGACGCCAGTAAGACCTTTGACAAATGTCAGAGGGAAGAATACTGCCACAACTGTCAACGTTGTAACAATAACCGCCAGCCATACTTCATTTGTTGCATAAATTGCCGCTTCACGTGGACGGTTTCCTCTCTCTATATGCCGCGTTATATTCTCGAGTACCACAATGGCATCATCAACCACCATTCCAATGGCAATCGAAAGTGATGTAAGAGATATTATATTGATAGAGGCTCCGGTAAGAAAGAGATAAATAAAAGCCACTATCAGCGAAATAGGAATTGTAAGTATAATAATAAAGGTAGCTCTCCAGCGGCCGAGGAAGAACAGTACAACAAGTATTACAAAGATCAATGCATACATTAGTGTCTCCGTAAGATTACTGATGGAATCCTTGATAAACGATGCTGAATCGAAAAGCTTAGTAATCTTAACATCCTGCGGCAAATCCTTCATCAAAACGGCCAGGTTCTTGTCAATTTCTTTAGTGATTTTAACAGTGTTGCCTCCTGATTGCTTCTGGACGTACATAGTCATTCCCTTGTCCCCGTTAATCCTTGTATCAAGTTTGGTTTCCCTGATAGTGTCATTAACTTCTGCTACATCTTTAAGATAAACATTATTGCCATTAAAGCTGCTTACGACAATATTCCTGATTACATCGCTTTCTGTAAATTCACCCTGGATACGCATTGGGTAATCTGTCTGACCCATTTCGATATACCCCGAAGGCATATTCATATTTTCAGCCCTCAGAACATTACCAATCTGTTCTATGGTAAGATTGTAAGCCTCCATTCTTCTGGGATCGACATCTATATAAACTTTACGGCCTGGCACTCCAGCCAGACCTAATGAGCCTACCCCATCAATTCTGTTAAGGGGATTTACAATTTTTTCATTCAGTATTTTTTCAAGACCTTCATAGCTTTCACTGGCGGTAATTGTGTAGAAGGCGATGGGCATCATACTGGAATTGAATTTTATGATAGTTGGATCCTCAGCATCTTCAGGCAGGAAATTTTCAACAAAGCTGAGAGAACTCCTTATATCGTTTGAAGTCTCATCCAGATTGGTCCCATACTCAAATTCCATGAAGATAACTGACAGAGCATCACTCGACGTGGAGGTCATTTCTTTCAGATTGCTTGTTGCGTTGAGAGCATCTTCAAGGGTTTGTGTAATATTAGTTTCAATATCGGAAGCACTTGCCCCGGGATAAGTTGTATAAACTACTACATAGGGAAGTTCCATCTCCGGATAAAGATCCACCGGTAACTGAACCAGTGAATAAATACCAACAACCATAAGAGCTACAAAGATCAGGATGGTTGTTACCGGTCTCTTTACAGAAGCACTGTATATACTCATTTTATTAAGATTGAATTCCTTTGGTTATTTAACTATTTCTATTTTGTCGCCGTTATTTAGCTTTGCCTGACCCTCCGAAACAATCTGGTCGCCCTCCATGATATTATTTGAAAGTATCTCCAGCTTGTCATCAAATCTTTTCCCCAGAGTAACCTCTACTCTTTCAGCCTTGTTTTCTTTATCTAAAAACACGTACCGGATATTTGTACCTTCCTGTACAAGGACCAAACCGGCGGGAACGACAAAGGTCTTAACTTCACCAAGATCCATGGAGACTCTTACGAACATTCCCGGTTTGAGCATATCTTTCCTGTTTGGAAGCTCAAGTTCAACATTAAATGACCTGGTGCCTGGATCTATGGTCGGTGAAATCCTGTAAACTGTTGCCGTGAAACTTTCATTTTCATATACATCAGCCGTAATGTTTGCTTTCATCCCCTTTTTGATAAGCGGATAATACTGTTCAGAAATACTCACATTCACCTTAAGAGGATTCACCTGCATAATTGTTACAACAGCTGCTCTGCCGGTGGCAGTGGTAGGAGATCCTGAATAGAGCTCTCCATTTTCAAAATATTTGCCTGTTACAACACCATAGAACGGAGCTTTTAACAGGGTATTTTCTTCCATGAAATCAACATTTGTCACGGTAACATCATACTGGGTCTTAAGCTGATCGTACTGCTGCTGTTTTATACTTCCTGTGGTCAGAAGAGTGTCGAGCCGTGCCAGATCTTTTGCAAGACTGCTCAGCTGGACTTTCTGCTGATAAAGCTGTGTACGGTCCATCAGGAATAGTTCCTGTCCCTTGTTTACCCTGTCACCTTCCTCAACGTAAATCTTATCAATTCTGCCGGGAGTTGAAGGGGCCATATTTACCTCTTCGAAAGGAAGTATTGTTGCAGTGTAATCGATTGTCCTGGATATGGCTGATTTTGCTATTGTCAGAACCTTTACCGGCTTGGCAGTCATTTCTGTAACAGTTGCTGTATTTTCCGAAGTGGCTGTCTCTTTTTTTGATGAACAGGCCGAAATTATCAGACCGCTAATCATTATTACCGAAATTGTGTTAAAGTATTTCATTATTGTTTCTGTTTATTTCAATTTATATCAATTTATTTCTATTGTACATCTTCTCCTGATGATTTACATGTTATTTAAAAGCTTATCCAAAGCAACTTTTGTCTGGAGCAGGTTCATCAGTGCCGTAACATAATTATTCTCAGCCTGCAGGTAAAGGCTGTTTGCCTGTGTCAGATCAAGACTAGAGGCCATTCCCTGTTTATATTTGTTTTCTGTACTGGCATAAACTCTTTTTGAGACTTCGATATTTTCCATCTGGCTTATGTACTGAAGATTTGCATTTAAAAGGTTGTACCTGAGCTGTTTCTCCTGTAGAAGGAGCTGCTCCGCAACCATGTCCTTTGTAGTCCTGGCCTTCTCAAGGTTTATCTGTGCCTGTTTTATACGTGCATATCGTTGTCCGCTGGCCATAATGGGAATCGAAAGCGACAGACCGGCCATTGAATTCTGGAACCATCTCAATTCAGGTATTTTATCACCCATTCCGTTGGTGCCGTAGTTGTAAAATCCTGCAAGAGTGGGAAGAACTGAAGCCTTCTGGGATTTAACCATAAGGGAGGACATCATCTCCTGACCTTCAACAAGCTTATATTCAATATTCCGGGTATGATCAAAATCCTGAGAGAGCAAAGCTTCAACATTTATGTTATCTGTCAGGCTCTCCAGCGTCTCGGTAAGGGCTATTTTTGTAGTTGCAGGCACACCAAGCTGAAACCTGAGAATGTTATAATTTAGCTCGATCGTCCGTTCAAGAGAGCTTCTGTTGTTTTCGACCATATTAACGTTCGAAACCATCTGGTCGACATCTGTCGATTCAGCCATACCTGCTGAAAACATAGCCCTGGTGGATTTAAGTGTTTCAATCAGGTCAGCAATATTGCCATTGAGCAGTTCAAGCGACTTTTCGGAGACAAGGATCAGAAAATAAGCCGAACTTACTGATTCTTTTGTATCGAGCTCCGATTTCTGAAGTCCCTGCTGGCTAAGTTTTTGTGCAAGCTTAGTGGTCTCAATGCCTATGTAAAGAGGGGCATTGAATATAAGCAGACTTGCATCAACCCCAGCGCTTGAATTAAACTGGGAACCAAATGTTACAGGTATTTTTGTACCGGGCTGTCCAAAAAATTCTCCGGGTAAAAGAGTGGTCATAAGTTTCAGGTTATCAGTAAATGAAGCTGATGCGTTCACCTGGGGCAATGCAGCTGATATAGTTTCCCATAAAGCAGCTTTGGATGCCTGAACATCAGATCTGGCATTGATTACCATTTTATTGTGACTCAATGCGTAATCCTGAGCTTCCTTTAGTGAAAGCTTCAATTCATTGCTTTCCTGCTGAGCTTTCCCTGCACTCCCTGTAAGAAAAGTGAAAAAAGCTGCCGCGATTAAAAATTTGTTGTTCATAGAATTTGTTTTATTCATA
>CAZCQC010000091.1:0-3589 GCA_964500155.1 uncultured Rikenellaceae bacterium
AGTGTCAAGGCTCGGAGATATGCTCAGAATGAGTTTTTTCCCAATAAGCTCTGAAAGTTTTATACTCCCCATATCAGATTTAACAAGAGTAAAATCAGGAGCACTGGTCCCTTTTTCCGGAAGATTCCCGGATGTATTTACAGGATTCCCTTTTAATGTAATCTTGGCCATAATTTTTTCTTCAAATTTAGTCAATCTTTTAAGAAGAGGAAACAATTTTGCCCCCAACCCACTAAAGGGAACTGAAACTTAACCCCCCTTCAGGGGGGATGGGGGGCGAAACTTGCATAGAGAGAACAGAATGCTCATCAAGTTCTATAATAAAGTTGAACCCTGCAAATGCTTATTTCCAAAAAAAATGTAGGTTTGCATAAGAGAAATTCTTTTGCTAATTAAAAATATATGATCTATGAAAATGATTCAGGATTTCAATTTTAAAGGGATTAAGACTATTGTAAGAGTTGATTTCAATGTTCCGCTCGACAAAAAAACCGGCGTGGTAACTGACGATACCCGTATAAGGGGAGCCCTGCTTACCATAAAAAAAATAATTTCTGACGGTGGTTCAGTGATACTCATGTCCCACCTGGGCCGTCCTGAAGGAAGGATGGAGAAATATTCGCTTAAGCCTGTTCTTCCGGTGCTTGAAAAATACCTGGGGCAGAAAGTACTTTTTGCTGACGACTGTCTTGGTGAATCAACAGTTAAAATGTCAGCAGACCTGAAACCCGGCGAGGTACTACTTCTTGAGAATGTTAGGTTCTATCCCGAGGAAGAAGGGAAACCAATATTGCCTGAGACCGCAACCGATGAAGAAAAGAAAACAGCTAAGGCCGAAATGAAATTAAAGCAAAAAGAGCTTGCCAAAAAACTCTCTGGCTACGCTGAAGTATATGTGAATGATGCATTCGGAACAGCTCACAGGGCTCATGGGACTACTGCCGTGATTGCTGATTATTTTCCAAAGGATAAAATCATGTTTGGATTCCTTATAAACAGCGAACTTGCTGCCATGGATAAAGTCCTTAAAGATCCACAACGCCCTTTTACCGCGATAATGGGCGGAGCAAAAGTCTCCGACAAGATCATGCTTATCGAAAATCTCCTTAACAGGGTTGATAACCTCATAATTGGAGGTGGAATGACATATACTTTTATAAAGGCAATGGGCGGAAAGATTGGAAAATCGCTCTGCGAAGAGGACAAGCTTGATCTGGCCCTGAAAATCATCGAAAAGGCAAAAGAAAAGAAAGTAAATCTTTATCTTCCTGTCGACAGCCTCAACGGCGATAAATTTGAAAATGAGGCAAACACCAAAATTACCTCAGTGGACGCAGTTGATGACGGGTGGATGGGACTTGATATTGCTGAAAATACGATTAAGAAATTCTCGGATGTCATTGCCGGATCCAGGACCATTCTCTGGAACGGACCGATGGGCGTTTTTGAGATGGAGAAATTCTCAAAAGGAACTACAGCGATTGCCAGAGCTATTGCAGATGCTACATCAAAAGGAGCTTACTCACTAATAGGAGGAGGCGATTCAGTGGCTGCAATAAATAAGAACGGACTGGCTGACAGGGTAAGCTATGTTTCCACAGGAGGTGGCGCTATGCTTGAATATATGGAAGGGAAGAAGCTCCCCGGGATTGTTGCTATCAGGGGAGAATAGAGAATTAGCTCAATATTTAAAATAGAAGAGAAGGAGGGTGATTTGGAAGCCCTCCTTTTTTGCTTTCTGAAATTCAATTATCTTTGTATTTATGAAAAACAGCTTGTTTTACATATTGGTTTTTTCTTCCCTGGTTCTGAATTCCTGTAAAAAAGATGAAACTCCGGCGACCTCCGGAAATGTCACTATTGACAATACTACAACTCTTGGTCAGACATACTATGTTTACGGATTCCTGTTCTCAGAAGCAAAAAAGGTCGCCACTCTTGATGATCCCGCAGATGTATTAACCATTTCACCTGAGGTTAATATAAATAATGAAATAGTGAGAATTACTTTTAATGTAAACACATTCAGGGAATGTTTCTTCCTGTTTGGGGAATATTCAGATGCTCCTTCCGCTTCATTGGCGTTTAACAATCTGTTATCATTTTCCAATCCGCAATGGATAGATCCTCCGGTCGAGGTAAAGTTGAACCAGATCTGGCTTTTCAGAACCAGTCAGAACAAATATGCCAAAATAAGAGTAGTAAATACTCTGGCTGAGAAGAGGAATAATATTCCTTATGCCGAATGCACCTTTGAATGGCAGTATCAGCCCGACGGAACACTTACTTTCCCCGGCAAATGATTGGAGAATTGCCTGATCTTATCTTTAACCTGAAAGACCCGACATCTTTTTCGGATATAGCACTCAGAATATTCAGATTCCAGGCGGAAAATAATCCGGTTTACAGGCAATTTATTTCCAGCCTGCAAAGAAAGGTTAGCGAAATAAAGAATATAAATGATATTCCATTCATACCGGCGGAGTTCTTTAAAAGCCGGACCGTAGCCATAGAGAATCAGTCTTTTGACACTGTCTTTGAAAGCAGCAGGACGACTGGTGATATTCCGGGCCGCCATTTTGTACATGACCTGAAATTGTACGAAAAGAGCTTTCACAGTTCATTCAGGTATTTCTACGGGGATCCTTCTGAATATTTTATTGCAGCCCTTCTTCCTTCCTACACCGAACGGCAGAATTCATCGCTGATTTACATGATGAAAGGTCTGATAAAAGTCAGCAGGAACAACGACAGCGGTTTTTATAATGATAATCCGGAGGATCTTATAAGAACTTTACACCTGGCCAAAGCCTCAGGGCAAAAGCGACTTTTGCTCGGGGTCAGCTTTGCACTTCTTGACTTTGCCAATAACTTTTCGCCCGACCTTTCCGGTACAATCATTATGGAGACAGGAGGTATGAAGGGACGAAGGAAGGAGATCACAAGGGAAGAACTTCATGAGATACTGAGGGTGAAATTAAATGTAAAATCAGTGCATTCCGAATACGGAATGACCGAGCTTCTGAGCCAGGCTTATTCCCAGGGGAACGGCATCTTTCACTGTCCGCCGTGGATGAAGATCCTCGTAAGAGATCCCTCGGACCCACTGACAGTGACTGATGAAAAGGGTACTACAGGTGGGATAAATATTATTGACCTTGCAAATATTTATTCGTGTTCCTTCATTGCCACCAGCGATTTCGGAAAGCTTTATGAAAACGGAGATTTCAGTGTCTCTGGCAGATTTGACAACAGTGATGTACGCGGCTGTAACCTGATGGCTGAATAATTTGTGACCTAAATAACAATCAAGACTGCAAGACTATAAATAGACAATCCTTTTGTTTTTAGCACTGGCATAGATTGCAAGTACAAGTTCCACTGCTTTTCGCGCTTCCAACCCGTCAACTGACGGTTTATGGCCATTATCGATTGCTTTTATAATATCGAGAAGCTGTCGAAGGTGTCCAATGTCACTGATTGCTTTTGGATCTGATACACCTCCCCCTGATGAGTTATTACCCGAGAATTTCTCCCTGATTTTTTCATCAGCATCAGTTTCCTGGTCGAATTTCCAGGTTAAGATCTT
>CAZCQC010000092.1:0-8471 GCA_964500155.1 uncultured Rikenellaceae bacterium
ATAAAAAAATATATTTTTTGAGATTGAAAAATTGACACAACAATATAAAAGTGCCTAGAGTGAGCTAGAGTTTGGAGTACTTAGAGTTACGAAAATAATTATACCTGACTTTAAGTACTCTAGGCACTTTAGTCACTCTAGTCACTTTTCCCCTGTTCCCACTAAGATGCTCCTAAATATCTCAATAGCCACCTTCACGCTTTTTATTTCGGAAATCGTCAGGCTCAGCTTAGACTCTTTTTGTTTTACAGACATCCGTTTTTGGTGCCGGTTAACATACTCCATTACAGATACAAACAATGAGCTCCGATAATACTTCGACCCGGGATCGGAAATAAAATTCGCAATAAGGAGATTATTTTTAAGAAGTATTTTTTCAATTCCAAGCCTGATGGCGATCCATTTGATCCTCACAATATCGAGGAGGGCTGATGCAGCAGGAGGCAAAGCACCGAACCTGTCGAGAAGTTTTTTTTCATACAACAGGAGCGCCTCTTCTGTTGCTATCTCATTAAGCTCCTTATATAATCTTATCCTTTCAGATATATTTGAGACATATTCATCCGGGAACATTATTTCGAGGTCCGTTTCAATCTGAAAATCGGATACATAAACCGTTGATTTTTCTTCTTTGACAGACGGGTCCGTTTCTTTTTCTTCTGCCTGTCGGTCAGGAATCTCAGATTCTCTTAATTCAGCAAGCGCCTCGTTAAGTATCCTCTGGTAAGTTTCAAATCCAACATCTGCAATGAAACCGCTCTGTTCACTTCCAAGGAGGTTTCCCGATCCACGGATGTCGAGGTCCTGCATGGCAATGTTAAAACCACTGCCCAGCTCCGAGAACTCTTCAATTGCTTTAAGCCGGCGCCTTGCCTCATGTGTCAGGTTGTCAAGCGGGGGTGAAAGCAGATAACAGAAAGCTTTCCTGTTCGACCTTCCGACACGCCCACGCAGCTGATGAAGCTCTGAAAGGCCAAAATGGTGGGCATCATTAATAAAAATTGTATTTGCATTTGAGATGTCGAGTCCCGATTCAATAATCGTCGTGGCGATGAGGACATCATAATCGCCCTGGATAAAATTAAACATCACATTTTCAATATCCGTTCCGTCCATTTTCCCATGAACAACCGCACTTTTGACATGGGGACATATGCGGTTGATCTTTGCCTGGATCTCCCTGATGTTTTCAACCCTGTTATGAATAAAAAATACCTGTCCGTTACGGGATACTTCATATTCAATTCCTTCCTTGATTATCTCCTCATTGAAGCCATGCAATTCTGTAATTATGGGCATCCTGTTCGGAGGTGGAGTATTTATTATCGAGAGATCCCGTGCTCCCATAAGGGAAAACTGTAACGTACGGGGTATGGGAGTGGCGGTTAGTGTCAGTGTGTCAACATTTGCCCTCATCTTCTTTATCTTCTCTTTTACCGAAACTCCGAATCGCTGCTCCTCATCGATGACAAGCAGTCCGAGATCCCTGAACTTAACATCATGTCCCACAAGCTTATGTGTGCCGATAATGACATCGATCTTCCCATTGGCAAGCTGGCTTAATATCTTCTTCTGATCGGCCGGCTTCCTGTGCCGGCTTATGTAATCAACATTGCAGGGGAATCCTTTAAGCCTTGAAGTAAATGTTTTAAAATGCTGAAGTGCGAGAATCGTTGTCGGGACAAGAATAGCAGTCTGCTTGCTATCGGCAGCTGACTTGAAGGCGGCTCTGACAGCTACTTCTGTTTTCCCAAATCCAACATCTCCGCAAACAAGTCTGTCCATCGGATGATCTGCTTCCATATCTTCCTTCACGGCAAGCGAAGCACTTAACTGATCCGGTGTGTCCTCATAAATAAAAGATGCTTCCAGCTCACGCTGAAGGTAGGAATCGGGTGAAAATGAATAACCGGGGACTGTCATCCGTTCGGCGTAAAGACGGATAAGATCTTTTGCAATATCCTTTACTCTTTTCTTTGTCGTTTGCTTAAGCTTCTGCCATGCTCCGGAGCCAAGCTTGTATATTCTGGGCTCCGAATCATCCTTCCCTTTGTACTTCGATATCCTGTAAAGTGAATGGATACCAACATAGAGGATATCATTGTCCCTGTAGACCAGCTTTATAGCTTCCTGTAACTTCCCGTTGACTTCAATCTTTTCAAGCCCTCCGAATTTCCCGATCCCATGGTCTATATGAACCACATAATCACCCGGATTAAGTCCGGTAAGCTCTTTTACAGAAAGACTTTCCTTTCTTGAAAAATAACCTCTTATTTTGAATTTGTGATATCTGTCGAATATCTGATGATCGGTGAATACTGAAATTCTAAGATCCTTATCAGTAAAGCCGCTGTGGAGATTTAGCAATAACGGATCAAAATGAACATCCGGACTTATTTCCGTGAAGATATCTAAGAGCCTGTCTATCTGTGACTGACTCTCTGAAACAATGAAGGTCTGGTATCCGTCAATCTTATTGGATCTGAGTTTTTCCGAAAGAAGCTCAAAATTCTTATTGAAAACCGGTTGAGAGACAGTATGAAATTCGAATTTTACTTCTGCTCCGAAGATCCCCTGTTTCCCAAACTCAATGGTCCTGAATTTCCTGCACTCCTCAATGAATCTGCTTCCTGTCATTACAAGCTCCGTTTTTCCGGAAATCTGTCCCGATTCTTCTCTCTGTGAAGTCTGTGACCAGATATTATTGATACGCTCCCTAATCAACGTACCGTCTTCTGTCCAGATAAATGCCGATGAAGGCAGGAAGTCAGTAAAAGAGTCATTGATCTGCTCAATTGAAATATCCTGGATATTTGGAATTATCGAAACCTGTTTTTGAACTGTAACTGAAAGCTGATCATCAGGATTGAATGTTCTGATTGTATCAACTTCCTCTCCGAAGAAATCTATACGATAAGGATAATCGGCAGAGTATGAAAATACATCAACAATGCTTCCCCTGATTGAATACTGACCTGGTTCGTAGACAAAATCAACACGATCAAAATTGTATTCGTGCAGCATCTCCTCAAGAAAATCCAGTGATAATTTGTCGCCCTTGTTAACCTGGAAAGTATTCTTCTTCAGGTTCTTTTTGCTGATAACTTTTTCCATTACGGATTCAGGGTAGGTGACAATTACCCCTTTCCTTTTTCCGGAGGCAAGGTAGTTAAGAACTTCAGTTCGAAGGACAATATTGGCAGGTTCCGTTTGCTCATACTGAACAGACCTTTTATAAGTGGATGGAAAAAAGAAAATTGTTTCATCACCTGAAAGAGAGACAAGATCATTATAAAAGTATGCTGCTTCTTCTTTTTCCGGGATTATTACCACATGGATGAGCTGGGTATTTTGAAAGAGATGGGACAGAATTATGGATTTTGCTGAGCCCGTTAATCCGACAACGCTGTATCTTGTTCCGGGCTTATCGGAATTAACAACAGCAAGAAGATCATTCAGGACAGGGTGACCGGAATAGAGTTTTGTTATACCATTCTCTTTCATCAGCAAAAAATAAAGGGTCAAATTTACGAAAATATTGCAAGGATGGGCAAGAACGTTGAGCGGCCAAATACTATTGCGACCCTACGGGCCTTGGGAAGCATTAGGTACCGCTGATGCGGGGCGGTGCCCCGCTATATCATATGTCGGCCCTACGGGCCTGAGGTATGTGCTGATCTGTTGTCAGGCCGTAGGCCTGGAATATTTATATGGATGGGTGAAGCCCGTCCCGGATTAACCCCTAATCCTAAAAGCCCCGTTAGGGGCGGAATATATCTGGATTAATTTCTGTTTAAAAACATGGCAAATGATTTGGTTAATTTATAAACCTCCTTTTGAGCCAATATATAATAAGGAAATAATAATTTTGGATCAAAACAGGATCAATGATAGTATATAAATTCGGAGGGGCCTCGGTGAAGGATGCTGAAGGGATAAGAAACCTTAAGGATATAGTTACAGCGGCAAAAGAGAATCTGGTAATAGTTGTTTCTGCTTTTGGGAAAACTACAAACGCACTTGAAAAAGTGCTTAAAACCTGGATCGCCGGGGATGAAAGTTACAAAGAACTCCTTAATAACATTTATAGTTATCATCTGTCAGTTACCGATGAGCTTTTCCCAACCGGAAATCCGGGAAAAAGCAAAATTGACATTTCATTTGCCAGGCTTGAAGAATACCTTAAGAAATCAGATGCGGATAGCTATGATTTTGAATATGATCAGATTGTCTCTTACGGCGAGATCTGGTCAACAATAATTGTTGCGGCATTCCTGAAGAGCAGTGGTCTGAAGTCTGAATGGATCGATATAAGGGGGAATCTTATTACCGACGACAGGTTTCGTGATGCTGACATTCATTGGAATGAGAGTACAGCAAGGATTAAAAGCGTTTTCAATTTTAAGGTGACAGATATTTATGTTACGCAGGGATTTATTGGAAGCACTATTGCCGGCCAGACTACAACTCTGGGAAGGGAAGGATCCGATTACACCGCTGCCCTCCTGGCAAATATGCTTGATGCGGAAAGAGTTGTAGTGTGGAAAGATGTTCCGGGACTTTTAAATGCTGATCCCAAATGGATCTTTGATGCCAGCAGGCTCGAAGAAGTCTCTTACAGGGAAGCAGTTGAAATGACTTTCTCCGGAGCAAAAGTAATCCATCCTAAGACTATTAAGCCCCTCCATAACAAAAACATCCCCCTTTATGTAAAATCTTTCCTGTTACCAGGGGAAGCCGGGACAATTATTAAATCCGAAACAGCAGTGAAGCATGGTCTTCCTGTTTTTGTAAAAAAGGAGGATCAGATAATGGTATCTATACTGCCTAAGGATTTTTCATTTGCAATGGGTGAAAACCTGAGCAGAATATTTAACCTCTTTATCCGGCATGGAATAAAGGTGAACATGGTTGAAGCCAGTGCAATAAGCATTGATGTCTGCATCGACGATGAACGGACAAGGGTCGAATCAATGATTGAAGATCTTAAAACTGAATTCACAGCGGCTTACAATGATAATGTTGAGATGTTGTCTATACGTCATTATACTCCTGAAGCAATCAGCCGGATTACCGGCGACCGTGAAATACTGCTTGAACAGAGGACTCGTAATTCAGTCCGGTTTGTTGTGCGTAAGGTATAATCATAGAATTACCCCATCTTTCAACATGTACTCACCCCCTTTTATTCCCACTCTCTACTTTGTAAAGAGGGGGAATGTTATGATAAACAACATACTAAAGCCCCCTCTTTGCGTGAGCAGAGAGGGGGTTTAGGGGTGAGTACATGTGAGTTTAGCTATCTCTCAAAAACAAGCTTCTGCCCCCGGTAATCTTCATTAATCATCCCATTGTCAAAAACGATAGTCCCGTTAATAATTGTTGTAACCACCTTTGATTTAAATGTTGTGCCTTCGAACGGCGACCATCCGCACTTATAAAGAATGTTATCCTTTGAAACGGTCCATGGGTCATCCGGGTCGACAAGGCAGAGATCGGCTTTATAGCCTTCCCTTATGAATCCACGTTCTTTTATATTAAAGAGTATTGAAGGATTATGACACATTTTTTCCACTATTTTTTCAACAGAAATCATATTCCTGTGCCAGAGTTCAAGCATTACAACAAGCGAATGCTGAACAAGAGGTCCGCCTGAGGGAGCTTTGAAATAACTGTTGTTTTTTTCTTCAGCTGTATGGGGTGCATGATCGGTTGCCACAATATCGATAACATCATTTACAGTGCTGTTCAGCAAAGCTTCCCTGTCAAACCTTGTCTTGATGGCAGGGTTCCATTTTACCAGAGTGCCTTTCTCGTCATAAGCCGTTTCATCGAACCACAAATGATGAACGCATACCTCTGCAGTTATCCTTTTTTGAGAAAGCGGAAGGTCATTACTGAAAAGCTTCATTTCATCAGCCGTTGAGAGATGAAGGATATGAATGCGGGTATTATATTCTTTTGCAAGTGCAACAGCATACGATGAAGAGAGGAAACAAGCCTCACGGCTGCGGATCAACGGATGCATTTTTACAGGGACATCTTCCCCGTATTTTCCCCGGTATATTTCACTATTTCTTCTAACGACTGGTTCTGCCTCACAGTGGCAGGCAACGGGTAATTCAGCTTTTGAGAAAAGGTTCCTTAAAGCTGTTTCATTATCGACAAGCATATTACCTGTTGATGAACCCATAAAAAGTTTTATTCCACAAACTTCTGAAGGATCAGCCTTCAGCACTTCGTTAAGGTTTGTGTTGGTTGCCCCGATATAGAAGGAGTAGTTTGCAAGGGAGCTCTCGGATCCGAGGTGGAATTTATCAATTAGAAGGGCATTTGTGACTGTCTGGGGATTTGTATTAGGCATATCCATAAAGGAAGTGATGCCTCCTGCTACAGCAGCGCGCGATTCGGTGAAGATATCTCCCTTGTTGGTAAGGCCGGGTTCCCTGAAATGAACCTGGTCATCAATAACTCCGGGAATCAGAAGCAGTCCTGAAGCGTCGATTATATTTGTTTTTTCCCGGATTCTTATCTGGCCGGCCGGCGCAACAGAGGAGATATACTCCCCGGTGATCAACAGATCTCCCCTGAAAGTCCGGCTTTCATTGATAATAGTGGCATTCTTAATTAAAATATTGTTCACGGAAATGAATATCAGGTTATTAAGACACTACCCCATTACTGCTTCCCCTGAGAATTTCACCCCCAACCCCCTAAAGGGGGCTATACACTGGTTTTTAACCCCCCTTTAGGGGGGATGGGGGGTAATTATTTCTTTTATATTTTATGAAGAAACTTCTCATCTTCATCCTCAGGACTCCCCATAATGCTTCGTTGAAAATGCCGCCTGTCATTTTGGATGTACCAAGTTTCCTGTCAGTAAAGATTATAGGAATTTCAACAATTTTATATTTAAGTTTATGCGCAGTAAACTTCATTTCAATCTGGAAGCAGTATCCCTTTGATTTTATCTGGGCAGGCTTAATGTTTTCAATTACATCCTTCCTGTAGCAGACGAAACCTGCGGTTGCATCCATTATCTTCATCCGTGTTATCATCCTTACATAAACTGATGCAAAGTAGGACATAAGCACCCTTGACAAGGGCCAGTTCACGACATTAACCCCGCTTATATACCTTGATCCGATTGCCACATCTGCGCCCTGATCGTTACATGCATTGAAAAGCCTTACCAGATCTTCGGGATTGTGTGAGAAGTCAGCGTCCATTTCATATATATAGGTATATCCCTTTTCAAGGGCCCACTTGAAACCGGTAATATAGGCTGTTCCAAGACCCAGTTTGCCGGGACGTTCTATCAGATGGACATTAGGATACAGCGGTATCAGGTTTTTTACAATGGGGCCAGTTCCGTCGGGAGAGCTGTCATCGATGACAAGTATGTCAAATGAAACAGGGAGAGAAGAAATTGTTTTTATAAGCGATTCAATGTTCTCTTTTTCCTTGTAAGTAGGTATGATTACTACATTTGACATAGTAGAAAAATATTCACGAAAATACATTTTTCATTTGACAGGATGGGCATGAGGAGATTTATTTCTTAATAGAGGGAAAAAATTTATTTATTTCTTTGCAGGGAATTTTTGAAGCGTTATCTTTGACGTCCCAAAAGTTGGGTGACTGTTCTTTGAATTTATTCATGTGCAAATTATCGAAAAACATACAATAAATAGTCCCATAGCTCAGTTGGTTAGAGCGCTACACTGATAATGTAGAGGTCCTCAGTTCAACTCTGAGTGGGACTACTGGGGGAATTAGCTCAGTTGGCCAGAGCACCTGCCTTGCACGCAGGGGGTCAAGGGTTCGACTCCCTTATTCTCCACAAATCAATTTGAAAGTTCATTGGTTCATTTTCAAATCTTCAGATTTTCAAATTTTAAAAAGTTCTTTCATATTAATATAATTAACTCATATTCAGGGTATAATAAAAGGCTATTTTTAAAGGAGAGATTTTTTTAAAAATAAATTGAAAATAAATTTGGATATAAAAATTTAATCAATACATTTGCACCCGCTTTTGTAGCGAAGAGTTAATTGAAGGGTAAAAAAAAGATAGGATTCCGGCTTCGGGTAGAAGGGAAAATATGAAGGTGAGAAAGCCGGAAAAAATATCTTCTTTTTTTTGGATAGGTGAAGAAGAATGATTAACTTTATCGCCCCAAAAGTAAAAAGGGAAAATGTTCGCATCCATCCGGGATGAAACCGGAGCTAAAGCGGACGACAAAAGTTCTTTGAATTAATGAAGTAGCAACCAGGCGAGATATGACTATCTCGCTAAAAACTTGTTAGTATTTAGAATTGAGCGTAGTAGGATTGATCTTTAAAAAAGACAAAAAGAACAAATTTTTACAATGAAGAGTTTGATCCTGGCTCAGGATGAACGCTAGCGGGAGGCTTAACACATGCAAGTCGAGGGGCAGCACGAGATAGCAATATTTTGGTGGCGACCG
>CAZCQC010000093.1:0-8000 GCA_964500155.1 uncultured Rikenellaceae bacterium
CTCCAAAAGCCCTGCCAAAACCATTTTGACCGGTTTGTAAGGTCATTTTGTCACGTCTGCAAAATTGCGAAATAGTATTTAGAAAACCTAAGTCCTGCGGTTGTGCAGTCGTGCGGTCATGCAAGTCCTGTGATTTTAAAGACTAATCAGTATTTGTTATCTTTGCTTCATGTTAAAGGCATTGAACAAGATCCTGGCTTTTCTTTTTTCACTTCCGGTCCACTTTTACAGATTTGCCATTTCTCCATTGCTGCGACCCTCCTGCCGTCATGTGCCGTCCTGTTCGCAATATGCACTTGATGCATTAAAATTGTATGGACCGGCGATGGGAACCCTGATGGCAATGAACAGGATTCTACGGTGCAGGCCAGGTGGTACACATGGATATGATCCTGTCCCACTTTTCCGGTTTAAAAAATATGGGATCTTATTGCGTTATGGAAAATGCAACCGATTAAAGCACTGACGCCCCCAACCCCCTAAAGGGGGCTGAATCAGAAACAGGAAAAAAAGTCCCCTTTAGATAAACTTAAAAACATTGTAGATTTGTTACCGAAATTATGAAGTATAACACTGCCGGCAGGCAGGGATTTAGGGGTGTAATCCGCAATTAAAAGTTCAGTTCATCCTTCAGCTGCCTGAATCCCGCACGGCTTACAGGGAGCTTGTCTCCCGACTGCAGGATCGCCACATGATTGTCTTTTCCGTAGGGTTCAATGCGCTTTATTTCTTCGACCCTCACAATATAGGACCTGTGTATTCTTACAAAATCAGTCTTTGAAAGACTGTCTTCATAAAACTTCATTGTCTGCTGTTTGAGAGCTTTTCCGGCTGAGTGATGTATCATTACATAATCATCCTGGGCTTCGACATACTTTATCTGATCGACAGGGATCAGGTTGATTGCATTTCCCTTCCGGACAACTATCCTGTTGACCGGAGAAACCGGATCGGGTTTTTTGGCCAGGATCTGACTTGCAGGTTCCCTGTTTCCTGCTCCTGATTGTATCTTGTCAGCTGCTTTTTTCACTGCATCGAGGAACCGTCTTTTCTGGAAAGGTTTCAGAAGGTAATCCACTGCGTTAAGCTCAAAAGCTCTTATAGCAAACTGGTCGTAAGCTGTAGTAAATATGATCTCCGGCTTCTCGGTCAGCACTTCAACCAGCTCAATTCCTGTGAGCCTTGGCATCTGGATATCCAGGAATACAAGGTCAGGCTTCAGTGATGAAATTGTTTTCAGTCCTGTAAAACCGTCAGCACATTCAGCAATAACATCGATGTAGTCAAGTTCCTGAAGATAAAACTTGATTATATCCCTGGCAGGGGCTTCGTCCTCAATTATAACAGCTCTGATCTTTTCCATGGAATAACTGTTTTAACCCATCCTCCAGCTCCTTCCCTTAAGGTTAAGCGAAGGAGTGAAATTACAGCATTAATTGCACCCTTCTCCTTAAATTTAAGGGGAAGGGATGGGGTTGGGGTTCAATTCTAACTGAAACAAATTTATTTCATTTATTTTGAATTCAGACCTCGGCAGGGATAAAAAGTGAAACTGTGTAGATCCCGTCTTCCTTCGTTGTCTTTATAGATGCCCTGTTACCGAAGAAAAGGTCAAGTCTTCTGGAGACATTTATTAAACCTGTCCCGGTGCCTTTTGCGGACGAAGGCGCCTGGTCATAATTATTGCTTATTATTATTTCGAGGTATCCGTTATTGCATGTGACGTTCGTCCTGATACTTACAGATTCCGTGCTCTCATAAACACCATGCTTAATTGCATTTTCGTAAAGTGGCTGAAGGATCATGACCGGCATTTTAATATCAAGGCATTTTTCCGAGATATTCTCCTCAGTGAATAACCTGTCGCCAAAGCGTACTTTCTCGATCTCAAGATATAATCTCAGGTTTTCAAGTTCGCTCCTTAAGCTGACAGGCTGTTCATCTTTTTTTGAAAGTGCATATCTCATGAATTCTGACAGTTTGATTACCATATCCCTGGCTTTTTCAGGGTTTGTAATGGTGAGCGAGCTAATCGAATTAAGGCTGTTGAACAGGAAGTGTGGATTGATCTGTGATCTGAGCATTTTAAGCTCGGTCTCTTTGACCAGGCTCTCGAGCCTTGCTTCCTTTACATTCTTTTCCGACAGATTATAAAGGCTTACAAACAGGTAATAGGCAAGAACGATCAGTCCGTACATAAAAACTCCGGTACCAACCCGGTAGGGAAAAGTAGCCTCCCAGTAGGCTTGATAATCATTGACCTTTGGCAAAATAGCCTGAACAAAGTATTTGGTTATCAGGACCCAGAGCGCTACTGAAATTGCTCCGCTGAGGACCAGGTTAGCAATTTCAGAAATATTCCTGGTGCTTGAAGCATTAAAGAACCTGAATGGATACCATAACGACAATCCTATCCCGGAATAGATTGCCATAGAAATTAATCCGTCGGGAATTGCAGTGGTCGAATAGGCACCATATGCATAATAGTATAGCAGAAGCTGGCCTGCAGTAATAAAAAGCCAGGCCAGCCACCATACTATCAGTCTAACTCTGTTTGAAAGTATCGGATGCTTCATTCAGAAAGGTAATATTAATAACTTTTCACTTCCCCGCCGCCAAAGACAACTGCTCCCTTGATAACCAGATGTTTTGATGGATCAACTGTTCTTCCCGGGGTTAATTTGCGTGAATCGCTGAAACCCCCAAGTACCGGAGTGACTTCAATTGTAACATGCCAGTCGTCGGGAACTATGAGTGTTGCACCTCCGAATACGCAGGCGATTTCAAGTTCGGAAATACCAGAAGCCAGAACTGCCTTTGTAAGGTCAAGTTCGATGCCACCGAAGATAGCAGTGATTTTTCCTCCTTTAAAATTTTTGGATACTACCTGACGTTCGCCTCCGCTGAAAACATTTATATAATCGACATAATCGTCTCCGATAACCCCTTTGGAATTAAGGTTTGCCTTGTTCCAGCTGCCTCGTCTTGAAAAGATAAAAATTATACCGACAATTATAAAAATTGATGGCCAGAACATGTTGTACATATGAAATGTCTCTCTGAAGATCAGGGGTATCATGAAAAATCCCCCTACTGCCATTACAATTATACCTGCTGTCTTTTCAGTTGCTCCAAGAGTCATGATAAGACCTATTGCCACCAGTAGCATAGGCCAGCTGAAGATCACATTATCAATGAATTCAGGAAAAAAACCTGTATTTCTTATTACAAGGAACAAACCTGCCAGGACAAGCACAACCCCTACCAGAGTCCTGTTATTTGAGATATGATGATGTTCTTTTCCGGTTTCGCGAGGTTCTTCGCTTATGCGCTGACGCTCATCTCTGAATTCTCCATTTGTTTCCATAATTTTAGTTTTTTCGAAATTAATTTATTTTACTGTTTCTTTTTATCAGGGAAGAAATTATAAAGCCAAGTCCCACCAGGATAATTACCCCCGGCCAGTAGATTGTCCTCACAATTTCAGGCAGTTCATAGTCCTTGTTCTCCATGAAAAACCATATTCCGATTGAAATAAGCACCAATCCTCCTGTAAACTGAAGGTTGAGAAGAAGCAAAGCACCAATGAAAACGAGTGCTGTTTCCCACGTGAAGTAATCTTTCACGCTCCCCAGTCCGAGCATATCATTTGTGGCAACCAGGAGAGCAAGACCAAGTACTATTAAGAACAAACCGAATCCGACCTGTGGGTGATGTTCGTAATGTTTGTTCAGCGAATGATCTTTGTTTTTCATGACATTTAAATTATCTGATTCAAAAATACATCTGAAAAAAAACAGTGGTTAATGAAAATCGGTAAGCTGCGGGAAAAAACCGGCAGAAGGTCTTTTTAGACAATTAGTGTTACTTTTTTGTTGATAATTTTTTTAATTGGAGAAGGATTTATATTTTTGCAGACCAAATTTCTGAATGATGCCGGGATTGTTTACAATACCAATAAGTGGAATAAAAGCCGGGCATCACACATTTGAATTTGAGATTAATAAGTCGTTTTTTGACCTGTTTGAAGAATCGGAGATAAAGGAGGGGGAACTTATCGCTGTTACTGAGGTGCTTAAAAGCAGTTCACACATTGACCTTGAAATAAAGATATCGGGTAAAGTAAGGATATGCTGCGACAGATGCCTCGGGATGTTTGATCAACCGGTTGGATGTGAGAACAGACTGTTTGTTAAATTTGACAGTATTAATGACGACAGCGATCCGGAGATAATTACGATACCTCCTGATGAAAATGAACTGGATATGAAGCAGTTTTTTTACGAGTTTATTCATTTATCTCTTCCGATCCAGAGGATACATCCGGATGATGCAAATGGGGTCAGTACCTGTGATCCTGTAATGCTTCAGAAGCTCAAAGAACACCTGGTTGAAAAAGAGAAAGGTGATGATCCCAGGTGGGATGAATTAAAGAAATTAGTGAACAATAATTAAAAAAGAGTAAAATGGCACATCCCAAACACAAACATTCGAAGACCAGAAGAGATAAGCGCAGAACACATTACAAGGCTACACCTCCCACAGTGGGAACATGCTCCAACTGCGGGTCTTCAGTACAGTATCACAGGGTATGTCCTGAGTGCGGGTTTTACAGAGGCAGGCTTGTCATTGAGAAAAAGGCAACTGCCTGATATTACTAATCAACCCTTATCGCTATGAATATTGGAATAGATGTCATGGGCGGTGATTATGCACCCTACGCTATTATTGAGGGTGCAGTTGATTCTCTCAAGCACCTTTCTCCTGACGATACTCTTGTTCTTCTTGGTGACGAGAGCTCCATACTAAGGAAACTTGATGAGATGAAGATATCATCTTCATTTTTCAGGATTGTACCGACCACAGAGGTGATCGAAATGGGGGATCATCCTGCCAAGGCATTTTCCCAGAAAAGTGATTCAAGTATTGCTGTTGGTTTCAGGATGCTGCAAAACGGTTCGCTCGACGGCTTCTGCAGTGCAGGGAATACCGGGGCAATGCTCGTTGGCGCCAGTTATACTGTGAATGTCATCCCCGGAGTATTCAGGCCTGCCCTGGCAACAATTCTTCCCTGTATCGACGGACGCGATTCCGTTATTCTTGATGTCGGTCTGAATCCCGACAGCAAACCCGATGTTCTCCTTCAATATGGGATCCTCGGAAGCATCTACGCAAGTTTTGTTCTTGGAAAAAAAGATCCGACCGTTGGGCTTCTGAATATCGGTGAAGAGGAAACAAAGGGTACTTCAGCTGTCAAAGCGGCTTATGAACTTATGAAGGAACATCCTGGCCTGAATTTTAAAGGAAATGTTGAAGGACATGCCCTTTTCCATGAGGATATTACAGATGTTGTTGTTTGTGACGGTTTTGTTGGCAACATCGTTCTTAAACAGGCAGAGTCAATCTACTCAATCTCAAAGAAACTTAACATCTCTCACCCGTTCTTTGACCGTCTGAATTTTGAAAATATCGGAGGAACTCCAATAGTCGGAATAAATGCCAATGTTGTTATCGGACATGGTATTTCAGAGCGGAAGGCTATAATGAATATGGTCCTTCAGACCAGAGCGGTTGTTAGGGCGAACCTCGCACAAAAGATCAAAGAAGCAATCTGATTATGAGCAAAATTAGGGCTGTCATTACCGGAATTCATGCTTGGGTTCCTGAATACAGGCTAACCAATCTTGAACTCTCAAAAATGGTTGATACATCCGACGAATGGATTATGCAAAGGGTCGGAATTAAAGAGAGAAGAATTCTCAAGGAAGAGGGACTTGGCAGCTCAGATCTTGGGGAAAAGGCTGTAAAAGGGCTCCTTGAAAAAACAAATACATCCCCCGACGAAATCGATCTTCTGATCTGCGCCACTGTGACTCCCGACATGGCATTCCCTGCTACTGCAAATATAATTTCTGACAAAGCAGGGATAAAGAATGCTTTCAGCTTTGATATGAATGCCGCCTGTTCAGGATTCCTTTTTGCCTTGCAGACTGGAGCCTCCTTTATTGAATCAGGGAAATACAGGAAAGTCATTGTTGTCGGCGCCGATAAAATGTCGTCAATTACCGATTATACCGACAGAACCAGCTGCCCTCTTTTCGGCGATGCATCCGGAGCAGTAATGCTTGAACCGGGGAAAGGGGATTATGGTATAATGGATCACATTTTTTATACAGACGGATCGGGACAGAAATATCTCCACATGAAAGCTGGCGGATCTGTTAAACCAGCTTCGCATGAAACTGTCGATGCACGTGAGCACTATATTTACCAGGAGGGTCAGAGCGTATTCAAATTTGCTGTTGTAAATATGGCTAATGTAGCTGCAGAGATAATGGAACGTAATAAACTCAAAGCTGATGATATTGCATGGCTTGTACCACATCAGGCAAACCTCAGGATTATAGATGCTACAGGAAGAAGAATGGGAATTCCCCCTGAAAAGGTCATGATAAATATCCAGAATTATGGGAATACAACCACCGCCACAATTCCATTATGTCTCTGGGAATATGAGAAGAAACTTAAAAAAGGCGACAAGATTATTCTTGCCGCATTCGGTGGAGGATTTACCTGGGGATCGATTTACATAAAGTGGGGGTACGACCCTCTATAAATTTTATTTTTCCTTGCAATAGTTTTTATATTTGTGAGTTATTATGTTTGTAAGTATAATTCTGAGAGAACATGGGAAAGTACAACGAAACAGACAATGCCACAATTAACCTTATCAGTAACGGCACAGAGATCACCGGAGATGTCAAATCAAACGGGGATATCAGGATCGACGGACTGCTGACGGGAAACCTAACAACGAAGGGGAAGGTTGTAATAGGACCAACCGGAAAAGTGAAAGGAGAGGTCTACTGTAAAAACTCCGAAGTTTCGGGTACTGTTGATGGAAGGATTTGTGTGAGTCAGTTGCTTACCCTTAAGACCGATTCAAAAATATCAGGAGATATTATAACTTTCAAGCTTTCAATTGAACCTGGAGCGAAATTTACAGGAAACTGCAAAATGAGTGAAAGCGAAAATAATGAAGGAACCTCTTTCGCAAAAACAAAAGAACCAGAAAAAACCTCCGAAAAGTCCGGGAAGTAAAGGACTGCAGGATTTCGGAAAATACTCAAGCCTGGCTTTCCAGATGATAGTCATAATAGGTGTAATGACATGGTGCGGAGTAAAACTGGATAAAGTTCTCGGATTATCCACCCCTGTTTTTACTGTAATTCTATCCCTTCTCGGAGTTTTTGCCGGTATTTATACTGCAATCAAAGATTTTATCAGATGATCATTCTTACCCGTGGTTCTTAGGAAATATTCAATCGGACTTCTGCTTCTGGATCTGATCCTCCTGCCTGCCGGATACCTGCTGGTTACTCTTACCGATATAAGCCTTCGTTTCTGCGAAACTGCCATTCTGACACTCTGCTTTTCGTCAATTGTTCTGTTGTCGTTCTATATATTCAGCAGGGGATTGAAAAAGGATCCGGCCAGCCAGACAATGCATCTAATGGTAGCGGTTTCTGTTAAAATGCTTATGGAAATGGTACTTGCACTTATCTGGTTTTTTGTTGCTAAAAAAACTTTCACCTCCTCGCTTATATTATTTTTTGTACTATATTTAGCCTTCTCTCTGTATTCAATTTTTTTTATGTTGAACACACTGAAAATTAAATCTTTATAAAACTTTACCATCTTCAAAATGCGATTTGTCAAAATTCTTTTATTCCCTCTGCTTCTATTATTGTTCTCATTCCCCCTGTCAGCCCAGGAGGAGCACGGAACACCTGCCACAGAGGAAGAATTTGATGCTGGTTCATTTATTCTTGACCATATAGCCGACTCACATGAATGGCATATTCTGACAAAGAAAAATGGTGAAAGCGTAGCTATTTACCTGCCGGTGATCCTCATTTCAAAAGAGAAAGGCCTTGATATGTTTTCGTCAAGAAAACTTGCTCATGGCCATCAATATAAAGGGTACAAGCTTGAAGAAG
>CAZCQC010000094.1:0-17022 GCA_964500155.1 uncultured Rikenellaceae bacterium
CCTGCTTTCTCTTCTTCATCTGTTAGGGGTCTTGATATCATTGCAAGCAGGCACTTCCCCTCAAGAAGACTTGTTATACCTTCGCCGGTACCTGTTTTTGTGACTTCAATTTTTACACCCGGATGAATTAACATAAAATCATCAGCAAGTTTTAAAATCAGAGGATAAAGGGCAAAAGCACCAGTAATGGAAAAGCCTCCGTCGAGTTCACTCTTAACCGCTTCCTTCGGTTGAGATAATTCTTTGTTGTTTTTTGGAGAATTGCATCCTGAAACAAGAGCAAGAATTAAAAAAAGGATAACTATTTTTATACGGGCCATTTTTTCTTTAAAGTTATGAATTTTAAAGCTTAATGAGAAAAATATTAAAACAATATATTGATGGGATAAGCGAATTTCAACCTTGTCCAGGACAATTTTAGTAAATTTAAATCCCCATTTAAGTTAACTATTTATAAGGACAAGTGTTTCATCCTTTAACGAAACTTTAATCAAACAAATGAACAGTCCGGTTATAGAGGTCAAAAATGTCTGGAAATCTTTTAAAACAGTTCAGGCTGTAAAAGGGATCAATCTTCAGATCCCAAAAGGCCAGTTTACTGCCCTTTTAGGTCCTAACGGTGCAGGGAAAACCACACTGGTCGAAATGATTGAGGGTATCCAAAAGCCGGACAGCGGGGAAATAACCATAACAGGGAAGCACTGGAAAGGCAATGAAGATGAGCTTCACCGGATAATAGGGCTTTCCCTTCAGGAGACAAGGTTTATCGACAAGTTAAGGGTAACTGAAACATTACAGCTTTTCGCAAGCTTCTTTAATCTTGGGAAAGATAGGGTCAATGAAATAATTGAGATGGTAGGACTTGAAGAAAAGAGAAAGTCATATGTTGTAAATCTTTCCGGTGGACAAAGACAAAGGCTGGCAATCGGTATCGCACTTTTAAACTCGCCAACCATACTTTTGCTTGATGAACCAACTACGGGACTTGATCCAAATGCAAGACGTGAGATCTGGGATATTCTTCATAAACTGAGAGAGGTTTCCGAAACCTCAATGATACTTACGACTCATTATATGGAGGAAGCCGAAAAACTTTGTGATTACATTGTGATTATGCATAACGGGGTTATTCTTCGTGAAGGCAATCTTGACCAGCTCCTCAGGGAGGCAAAAAATCTTGATGATCTTTTTGTATTGTTAACGGGGAGGAGGATCAATGAATAGAATTCTCCGGTTAAATCAGTTATGGAGGCTTACTCTGGCTTTGTTCCACGAAATAACGCGTGAACCTGGAGTTCTTTTCTGGGGGATACTATTCCCGATTCTTATGTCGCTGGGTCTTGGACTTGCCTTTACAAAAAAAGCTGATGCTGTCCGCAAAGTTGCCGTCAGCCGGTCAAATGAAATTTCTGAGAAAGGGACCTCTGAATTATCAAGGTTTCTCGAAATGGACTGCAATAAACCACAGCCGGATTCAAACGATGATTTCAGATGGCAGTATGAACTGAAGGATGACAAGCTTGGCAACACGGTTTTTCTTTTTTATGAGCTTGACTGGAATGATGCGATGGTGATGCTCAAGAGAGGAACTGTTAATCTTATTCTGGAAAGCAGTAATGGAAAGACTGAGTACCATTTTGACCCTGTAAATTCAGACGCCGAACTTACTTACCGAAAACTCAGGAGCATAATTGGGGCAGGAAATCTTCCAAATACTGAAAATAATTCCGAAATCAGGCCTCTGACTCTAACCGGAACCCGGTATATTGATTTCCTGGTTCCGGGCCTGATCACTATGGGAGTAATGATGTCTTCAATGTGGGGTATAAGTTACGGCATTATTGAAAAACGATCCAAGAAGCTCCTTCGGCGACTTGTGGCCACACCCATGAAAAAATCACATTTTCTGATTGCATTGATAACCGTCAGGCTGGCAATGAACTTTGTTGAAGCTCTGGCATTGATTTTATTTGCACTGATTGCATTCAACATAACGATCCAGGGTAGCATCTCCGCCCTGATACTAATGTTCATTGCCGGGAATATAGCATTTGCAGGGATTGCTGTGTTTGTCTCATCCCATACCTCAAATACCGAAGTCGGGAACGGTCTTATAAATGCGGTTGTTATGCCGATGATGATTCTATCAGGTATTTTTTTCAGTTACCAGAATTTTCCCGATTGGGGTGTTAAGATAATCAGGACGCTTCCGCTTACTATGATGACCGACGGAGTCAGAAGTATATTCAATGAAGGAGCAGGTTACAGTGAGGTTGGAATACCAGTTCTGGTTCTCATTGCTGTCGGCACACTTTTTTTCACTGCGGGGCTCAGAATATTTAAATGGCATTAAGATTTCCGTCAAAATGCAGCTCTTCACCTATTTTAGTTTCAGAAATAAAAGTTTTGTCCCTGTATTTTATTGATAACGGGGCACCAACTTTCGATAAAACTTTTAAAGACTTAAGCGTTCCTCCTCTCCATGAATATTCCAGTTCGAAACCACCCCGTGCTCTGATACCCTTTATATGGCCATCAGGTATTCCCCCGGGCAGAGCAGGTAAAACTTCAATTTCGCCAAGATGGCTTTGAAGCAGCATCTCCACAATTCCTGCAGCTCCGCCAAAATTACCATCAATCTGGAAAGGTGGGTGTGCATCAAACAGGTTCGGGTATGAGCCTCCTCCTGATGAACCTCCTCCTTTAGCCTGAGGTGAGGATTGACCCTGGGGCCTTAAGAGCATCTTCACCATTTTCCATGCATGATCCCCATCTTTGAATCTTGCCCAGAAATTAATCTTCCACGCCAGGCTCCATCCTGTACCTTCATCTCCCCTCGCAACAAGCGATGTTTTTGCAGCCTCCATCAGGTCGGGATTCTCCTTCCAGTTAATTTCGCAGCCGGGGTAAACACCCCAGAGATGGGATACATGTCTGTGCTTGTTATCAGGATCATCGATATCGGTCATCCATTCCTGAAGCTGGCCGAACCTTCCAATTTTATAAGGGGCTATTGCTGGCAGCAATTGTTTCAGTGTGTCAGCAAAACTCCGATCTATGTTTAATATCCCGGACGCTTCAATGCATGCTTTAAAAAGACTTTTGATAATCTCGTGATCCATTGTGGGACCTGATACCAGCCCTCCGTTTTCGGGAGAATTGGATGGGCATGAGACCAACCATCCTGTTCCGGGATCGGTTGCGAGAAAATCCGCATAAAATATTGCGGATTTTTTCATAACCGGCCATGCAGTATTTTTCAGAAAGGAAGTGTCCCTTCCGAATAGGAAATGCTCCCAGTAATGGTGGGCCATCCAGCCACTACCGGAAACCCATATTCCATGGTTTGAGGCATTTATGGGTGCAGCGCCTCTCCACAAATCAGTATTATGATGCAAAACCCATCCCCTGGCATTATAATGATTCCACGCCACTTTTTCACCGGCTGGCACCACCTCTCCAATCATCTTAAACAGAGCATTTTGACATTCAGCGATATTTAACACTTCCGCCGGCCAGTAGTTCATCTCGGTGTTTATATTTACAGTGTATTTGCTGTCCCACGAAGGATTCAGCTTGTCGTTCCATATCCCCTGCAGATTGGCCGGATAGGTTCCCTCCCTGCTGGAAGCAAGAAGAAGATAACGCCCGTACTGGACATAGAGTGCTGCAAGGGAATTATCCATTTTCTCAGGCACTTTCAAAATCTTTGCATCCGTAGGCAATCCTTCATTTCCTGATGTGCCGAGATCAATAGAAAATCTGTTGAAATATTTTTGATAATCAGTAATGTGCTTTTGCCTGATCTGTCTGTAAGTCTGTCTATCTGCTGCAGCAACACATTTGTCACATATCGCATCCGGATCACCCGAAACATCTGAAGGACTAACAAAATTTGTTGCGGCGGAAAGCCAGATAGTAGCTTCATCAGATTTTTCAATATGCAATTTATTCCCATTTATAGAGATCTCTCCACCTCCTGCTTTCACTTTAATTACTGCTGTCCCGCCAAGGATACCCTCCTTTATCCTGAGCTTCATAGTTATGGTTCCATCTTTACCGGGGACTGTAGTAAAATTCTCATGTAAAGCAGTTAATGAGACATCAAAAGTAAGAGCTTTCTTCTTGTTGGATGCCAGATTGATTGCTATCAGATTGTCTGGATAACTTGCGATATATTCCCTCGTAAAAACAGTACCTCCAATCTCATAGGCAGTTTTACAGACAGCGTTCGACACGTCAAGTTCTCTCCTGTAACCGGTTACATTCTCGTGCCCGGGAAAATTAAGCCATAAATCCCCGAATGGCTGGTATTTCTCCTGTCGGAGAGGTACACTCATAAATTTCTCAAGTGCGAGATCTTCAGCTTCCTTCTGTTTTCCCTGCCAGATCAGCTCCCTTATCTTACCAAGGTACTCAGAGGCTCCGATATTTGAATAATCATGAGGACCTCCGGTCCAGAGGGTCTCTTCGTTAAACTGGATGTGGTCTTCAGCTGTCCCTCCATATATCATTGCACCAAGCCGTCCATTGCCAACAGGCAATGCCTCTTCCCATTTGGAGGCAGGCTTTTCGTACCATAATGTCAGGTCCTCTTTTTCCTGTACTTTGCAGCTGGCAGGAAGAAAAAATAATAATACAATTATAAAAGATTTTATTGCTCTTCTCATCTCTGTTTGTATTTTAAAGTTTCATTTCCAAGATACGAACTTATTTTTTTAGCTGCCTGCCTGAAAAGTTTATTAAGTATAATGCAACATTCAAATTTTCTTAAAGTCTTTATACCGGAATGAGTTTAAACAAATAAACAAGAAAGGACATGAAAAACCTGAAGTATTTTTTGATTGTGTTCCTCGCTTTCGGCATCACGATATGTACCGATGGTCAGATCCGAAGGACGGTTTATGGCAACAATCATGTTGTTAAGAAGGAAAGAGAGGCAGGGAGGTTCACAGGATTAAGGGTCAGCAGCGGAATTGATGTATATCTTAAACAAACGGACAATGAATCGATTGAGGTTGAAGCAGATGAGAACCTTCATGAGTACATACTGACCGAGATCAGGGATGGCGTTCTCCATGTATACACTGAGGTCAATATCAGGGAAGCTGAAATGAAGAGAGTATATGTAACTATGGAGGACATCACCTCCCTTAAAACTTCCAGTGCCGGAGATATTATAGGTGAGACTCCTGTAAAAACTGATAAACTTGAATTATCTGCAAGCAGCGCAGGTGATATCAAACTTGAAATTTATGCAAAAGATATTGTGGCAAACATAAGCAGCTCAGGAGATGTTACTCTTACCGGAGAAACTGATATGCTGAAAGCGACTCTGAGTAGTGCGGGAGATCTCAATTCCTATGGACTGGAGGTCAGGGAAGCCGATGTTTCTGCTTCGAGTGCAGGAGACGCTGATATCAATGTATCTGAAAGACTTAGAGCCAGATCCTCAAGTGCGGGAGATATAAACTACCGCGGGAATCCGAAATATGTTGATGCCCATTCATCAAGTGCCGGCGGCGTACACAGAAAATAGTCCTTATCAATATATATTACTCTCATTAATTGGGCCGGCAGGTATATACTGCCGGCTTTTTTTTAACTTTGTATTCTGACATTACAAATCTTAAAAATCATATTATAAATGAAAGAAAATATCACTTTAAGTCTTAAAAATGCTGTAAGTTTTATTTCCTACGAAGAGATCATTGCGTTCGCTCAGCAATCGGTAAGGCATCTTGACAGCCTGAACAACGGTACCGGAGCCGGCAGTGATTTCCTTGGATGGCTTTCCCTTCCGGATGACATTCTGCCTCAGCTTGAAAGGATAGATAAAATAGCAAAACATCTCAGATCAATTTCAGACATCACGGTAGTTATCGGAATCGGAGGTTCGTATCTTGGTTCACGAGCAGTTATTGAGGCGCTTTCGCATACCTTTTCTGGCTTTCGGAAAGAAAAACATCACGAAATAATTTTTGCAGGCCAGAATATATCTGAGGATTATATTGCCGAACTTCTTGAAATACTCGACACAGCCAACTATTCGATAGTTGTGATTTCAAAATCGGGGGTTACCACAGAACCTGCAATTGCATTCAGGATCCTTAAAAATCATCTTGAGAAGAAAGTTGGCAAAGCATCAGCCGGAGACAGGATTGTAGCAATTACCGACAGTAAAAAAGGTGCACTCAGACCTCTTGCCGATTCAAACGGATACGAAACATTCGTTATCCCCAATAATATTGGTGGAAGGTATTCTGTATTGACTCCTGCCGGTCTTTTACCTGTGGCTCTCTGCGGATTTGACATAAGGATGCTTGTGAAGGGTGCCAAAGCGATGGAACAGATCACCCGTCATAACAGGAATGCAGCTTCCAACCTTTCCCTTCTGTATGCAGCTGCACGGAACCTTATTATGCAGACAGGTAAAACAACTGAAATTATGATAAGTTACAATCCCAAGCTCCACTATTTTGCAGAATGGTGGAAACAATTATTCGGGGAAAGTGAAGGCAAGGACGGAAAAGGAATATTCCCGGCAGCAGTTGATTTCACAACTGATCTGCATTCGTTGGGACAATATATTCAGGATGGTCAGAGAATAATGTTTGAGACAGTTCTCTCGGTTAAAAATCCGAAAAAGACGGTGACAGTTCCAAAGGAGAAAGAAGACGCGGACCAGCTTAATTATCTAAGCGGGCAAAGGCTTTCTCAGGTCGATCACAATGCTGAGGCCGGTACAATCCTTGCACATAACGACGGGAATGTCCCGGTCATGCACATTACCATCCCTGAACTTGATGAGTATTATGTCGGCCAGTTGTTTTATTTCTTTGAATTAGCCTGTGCTGTCAGCGGATACATTCTGGATGTCAATCCGTTCGACCAGCCCGGGGTTGAAGCCTACAAGAAAAACATGTTTGCCCTTCTTAACAAACCCGGCTATGAGGAAGCCGGGAAGAAATTAAGAGAAAGATTAAAATAAACGGTTATGAAAATCGAACTAAGAAAAGATTTTGCCTGGTCGCTGTTAGTCCCATCCAGTATGGGAGTGCGGATAACTCCTGCAAACGGCCAACCCGTCCATTGCTGCGATACTTTCAATATGCAGGTAACAAGTGCCGAAACAAATGTGGCAAGTGTTCCATCCTATCTCGGATTGCCCGTAAAAGTACTGACAACTTTTGTAAAGGATAGTCCCATAGCCCGAATGATAAAGGATAACCTTTCAGGCAGACATATGGCCTATGAGGGAGTTGAGGTTGAACAGGGAGGACCATGGGGATTTCGTCATCAGTTCAACATTGCCGACAGCGGTTATGGATCGCGCGGGCCAAGAGTACAGAACGACCGTGCGGGTGAAGTGGGGAGAACACTCAGCGTTAAGAATTTTGACCTTGAGCGACTGTTTGATGAAGAAGGCGTTCAGATCCTTCATTTATCGGGACTCATAGCTGCTCTATCGCCCGAAACCAGCAATTTCTGCCTTGAACTTGCAAGAGCGGCTAAAAAACATGGAACCAGAATATCATTCGACCTGAATTTCAGGGCTTCTTTCTGGAAGGACAGGGAAAAAGAGCTTTCAGTCACTTTCAGTGAAATAGCAGGTATTTCTGACATACTGGTTGGAAATGAAGAGGATTTCCAGCTTTGTCTTGGAATACCCGGTCCCGAAGAAGGAGGGAAAGACCTTTCAGCAAAGATTGAAAGCTTCAGGGAGATGATTAAGAGAGTCAAAAAGGAGTTCCCTGCAACTTCTGTTTTTGCTACCACACTTAGACAGGTTATAAATACCAATGAACATCTGTGGGGTGCAATTATGCTGGAAGGCGACAAATGGCATGTTGTTGAACCGCGTGAGATACATGTGCTTGACCGTATTGGAGGAGGCGACGGATTTGTGGGTGGCTTACTTTATGCTGTACTTAAAGAATGGGAACCCGAGAAATGGATCCAGTTCGGATGGGCAACGGGAGCTCTTGCTACAACGGTTTTTACAGATTATGCCCAGCCCGCTGATGAAGAACAGGTATGGAGCATCTGGAAGGGGAATGCAAGGGTAAAGAGATGAAAACCTAAAAACTTACACAGAGAAACACCCCCCAAGGGGGGCTTTAAATCCAGATATTCTCTTAGAACCCCCCTTGGGGGGCAGGGGGTAAAACTCTCTGTGGATCTCTGTGCTTTCGCAGTGGAACTCCGTACAACTAATGATTTAATTCCTTTTCAGTTTGAATTTCTTTACGAAATCATTAATGACCTGTGAAAGGTTAGGATCTCCGATTTCCTGAAGATCGTAATAAACCCTGGTATTGGGCTTTTTGATCTTTATTATACGGTTCAGGTCAATAGGTGTAGCAACTATGACACTGTCACAATCAGTATTGTTTATTGTTTTTTCAAGGTCCTTTAGCTGCTGGTCACCATAACCCATTGCAGGAAGAAGTGTTCCAATATTCGGATAGAGTCTGAAGGTTTCACTAAGCTTACCCACCGTAAATGGACGAGGATCAACAAGTTCAGTTGCGCCATATTTTCTTGCAGCAATCACTCCTGCCCCGATTTTCATCTCACCATGTGTGAGGGTTGGTCCGTCCTCCACGACGAGAACTCTTTTCCCCTTAATGATGGAAGAATCATCAACTTTAATAGGTGAGGCTCCATCAATTACAATCGCTTTTGGATTTACTTTTTCAATGCTCTCCCTTACAATCTGGATAGCTTCAGGAGGGGCACTGTCAATTTTATTTATGATAATAACATCTGCAATGCGAAGAGTAACTTCACCAGGATAATATCTCAACTCATGTCCGGCCCTGTGGGGATCCGTTACTGTCACCATCAGGTCAGGCTTGTAAAACGGGAAATCGTTGTTTCCTCCATCCCACACAATTACATCACATCCTTTGGGATCTTTTTCGGCTTGGCGAAGTATGGCTTCATAGTCTACCCCGGCATATATTACATTACCCCTTGCAACATGAGGTTCATATTCTTCCATCTCTTCAACGGTGCATTTATGTTTTGCAAGATCGCCGATAGTTGCAAACCTCTGGACCTTCTGCTCTGCGAGATCTCCGTAAGGCATCGGGTGACGAACTGCCACAACCCTGAGTCCCTTTTCCAACAAAAGTTCTATTATCCTTCTCGATGTCTGGCTTTTTCCGCATCCAGTCCTTATGGCTCCAACTGCAATTAAGGGCTTTGTGCTTTTAACCATAGTTGCAGCGGGACCAAGCAGAACAAAATTTGAACCTGTCGCATTCACCAAGGCACTTACTGACATCACTTTCTGGTAAGTAATATCACTGTATGAGAAAACACAATCATCAACCTTGAACTTCACTATCAATTCTGCAAGCTTCTCTTCAGGAAAGATCGGAATGCCTTTGGGATAAAGTTTTCCGGCAAGCGCTTCGGGATATTTTCTGCCAGCAATATCCGGTATCTGGGCAGCTGTAAATGCAACAACATTAAAACTTTCATTATCCCTGAAGTAAGTATTGAAGTTATGAAAATCCCTTCCCGCTGCTCCGATAATAATTACATTCTTTTTTGGCATAGTTCCTCCTTAACCTGTTTATAATTTATTCACTGTAATACCCGTTTATAACTATAAAGTGACGCAACAAATTTATAATTTGCATACTTAAAATCCGAACATTTCAGTCTGTTTTTTGCTATACTGATATTAAAGCATAATTCTCTGAATTTCAATCTATTTATAGGGATTTAAGGATATTTTGAAAACATGTTAAAGAAAATGTTTGAACCATAATCAGGCTAAACATATTTCTTTGTACTATTACTTGTCGAAATGAATGTTTTAGCCCACATATATTTGTCCGGTGATTCTGATAAAATAATCATCGGTAATTACATAGGCGATTATGTAAAAGGGCGTGATTATCTCAATTATCCCGATCAGGTAAGAAAGGGAATAATACTCCACAGGCACATCGATGGCTTCACCGACAGACATCCTGTTGTCCATCGCAGCAAAATATATTTTTCACGAAAATATCATAAATATTCAGGTGTAATTACCGATATCCTTTATGATCATTTCCTGACAAAGGAATGGAATTTCTTTTCAAGAAGACCTCTTGAGAGCGTGACTTACAATTTTTACAGGGCTATGGTCAATAATTATGAGATCCTTCCTGATGATGTCAGAAAGATGATGCCCTTTTTTATTATTAACAACTGGATAGAATCGTACCAGACCAGAAGTGGTATCCGTCATGTTTTGAATACATTAAGCAAGCGTTCCTCTCTTCCAAACGAAACAAGGTTCGCAATGAAAGCTCTTAAAAAAAACTATTATTCTCTCCAGGATGATTTTATGGAATTTTTCCCTCAGCTGATCGACTATGTTGAAAAGGATTTCGGGATAGAGATCTCTCACAGGATCACAATTCCATTCTGATCACACCAGGTACTCTGCCCGGCTTGCGTCAAGTCGCAGAAAAATGAAGAGCAGAATAGTGAAGCCCCACAATGAACTGCCTCCATAGCTGAGAAAAGGAAGCGGTATACCAATAACCGGTACCAGACCGATTGCCATTCCCACATTGATGAAAAAATGAACAAATAGTATTGACACAACGCCATACCCGTAAATCCTTGAGAAATCCGATCGTTGCCTTTCAGCCAGTATTATAAGTCTGATCAGCAGAAATACATATAATGCTATTACCACAAAGGAGCCTAAAAATCCCCATTCCTCACCAATTGTGCAGAAAATAAAATCAGTGCTCTGGGCCGGAACGAATTTGAATTTAGTCTGTGTCCCCTGAAGATAACCTTTTCCTGAAAAACCTCCTGAACCGATTGAAATTATTGACTGATTGACATTATATCCTGTTCCATGAGGATCGGATTTAATACCAAGAAGAATTTCAACTCTCTCTTTCTGATGAGGTTTCATAAGATTATTGAAGGCAAAATCAACGGAATTGACAAAAGCCAGACTCCCAACAAGAAAAATAAAGAGTACAAGAAGTGATATTGCTTTTTTATTATAAAAATAAACAGCATACACTGTTCCTGAAAGGATAATTGAAATGAAAATAACATGTTCGTCACTTAAAATCTTAATTATCAGATTATTGAACAAATAGATAATGAGAGTGACAATTATGAAGATCCCCGCTCCTGCAAGACATATTTTCCATTTACGGCTTACAAACCAGGCTAAAATAAAGGCAACCGCTATTATGCCAATTGTCAGATAAAGATTATTGAAAATCAATGTAAAAAAGAACAGGATCATCATAATCAGTCCCGATACAAAAATATAAGGGCTCATACCCTCCCTGAAGAGCACTAAAAAGAGAGCAAAGAATACAACTGCTGAACCCATATCAGGCTGCATGACAACTAATAATGCCGGTAACAGGATTATGGCAATGGAGGTCATAAAAATCCGGAGCCTGCTCAAATCATGCTTTCCTGAGCTCAGATAAGCTGCAAGTGCCAGGGCTGTTCCGAATTTGGCAAATTCAGAGGGTTGAATGGTGAGTGATCCCAACTGAAACCAGGACCTCGCACCATTAATATCCTTGCCTGCGATCAAAACCAAGATCAGAAGGAATATAAGGCCTCCGTAAATGAAATATGCAAAAAAGAAATAAAATCTTGTATCTGTAACAACCACAAAGACAGCAATCACAAGAGTAGCAAGTATCCATATAAACTGTTTTCCGTATCTCTGCGAAAGATCAAATATTTTGGTATGTTCCTCATTATAGACAGCCGCATAAATGTTGAACCATCCAATAATGACTATCAGCAGAAAGGCAAGTATAGCTGCCTTGTCAAGTCTGCCCCAGATGCTAACGGTCCGTGTTGTCACCGGTAATCAGTTTTAAGTCAAGCATTCTTTGCTCCGAATATTTATTTGTAATCGTGTCTGTTAAATACTTCTCAATCATAAGGCTTGCCACCGGGGCAGCGTAAGTCGCTCCGAATCCGGCATTTTCGACATATACTGCAATAGCAATTTTCGGATTGTCCTTTGGTGCAAATGCAATGAAAACCGAATGATCCTTACGATTGCCCTGAGGATTCTGTGCTGTTCCGGTCTTTCCGCAGACAATTATATCCCTGAGGGCTGCACCCCTGGCAGTAGCTCCTTCCTCTCCGTTAACTGCTTCCTCCATACCGGAGACAATTGATTCAAAATTAGCTGAATCAATACTTATTACCTGTTTTGTCAGAAATTTCTGATCAACTTTTTTATCCGTTCCTATTGATTTTACAATATGAGGAACGTAATAATAACCTCTGTTGGCTATTGCGGCAGTCATATTAGCCATCTGAAGGGGAGTGGTTTCTATCTCGCCCTGCCCAATAGCCATCGAGATGACTGTAAGAGCTTTCCATCTGTTCTTTCCATAGTATTTATCAAAATAGGCAGGTGAGGGAACAAGCCCAGGAAGCTCGTTCGCGAATTCAATTCCAAGCTTCTTCCCAAATCCGAATTCATTCAGATACACCTTCCATTTTGAATAGGCAGCTTCGATAGTCGGGTATACAGGGTTCTCAAGGATCCTTCTGTAGACCTGGCAGAAATATGAATTGCATGAGTTTGATATGCCATGAATAAGATCGAGTGGTGAACTGTGGGAATGACAATCAACAAACAAATATCCGTTATTGCAGCCGAACATTGTTGAGGGTGTTATTACATTTTCCTGCAGGCCGATCAGTCCGTTTATAGGTTTAAAAGTGGATCCGGGTGGGTATTTAGCCTGTAACGCCCTGTTAAATAATGGCAGTTGGGCAGTGTCGGCGCTTAATCTTGAAAAATTCTCTGAGCGTACTCTTCCGACAAGGAGGTTTGGATCATAATTCGGACTTGAAACGAGAGCAAGAACTTCGCCTGTTTTTGGTTCAAGAGCCACAATGCTTCCGGATTTATTTTGCATCAGTAGTTCTCCATACTCCTGAAGATCCATGTCCACTGTTGATATAATATCCTCTCCCTGAATTGCCACTGTATCCATCCTGCCCTCTGCATATGAACCCTTTATCCTGCTGTAAACATCCACCAGATATATCTTTACACCTCTCTGACCTCTCAGGTATTTTTCGTAGGCTTCCTCGATCCCAAGCTTCCCTATGTAGTCTCCCGATTTGTAATAAGGCTCTTTTTTAACAAGCGATTCGTCAACCTCGCTTACATATCCAAGAATATGACCCGCTATTGGTTTTGAGTACTTCCGTAAAGTCCTTGGCTGTACATAAAAACCGGGATATAAGAACATTTTCTCCTGGAGCCTTGCATATGATTCAGCAGAGATCTGCTTCAGAAAGACGGAAGGGGCTCGCCTGGAATAGTTTAATGCGGTTCTCATCCTATCCCTGAATGAGCTGGTTGAAATTTTCACCAGTTTGCAGAATTCTGCTGTATCAATTTTTGTAACCTGGGCAGGAACAACCATAAGGTCATAAGCTGCCTGATTATAAACCATGAGGTTTTTATACCTGTCGTAAATCAATCCCCGGGCAGGATACTGGGTTACATACCTCAATACATTATTATCCGCCGACAGCCTGTAGGTATCCTTAACAACCTGAATTACAAATAACCTCGACAGCAGAATAAGCGATGCAAGCACAATAAGTGCCATTATAATATACTTCCTGCTTATAAACGCATCTTTCATAATGGAATTTTCACTTCCCTTTCCTGTAGTACTCGATAAGAAGTATAAAACCTATCGTAAAGAGTGAACTCACAAGGATCCTGAATATTGTTCTGAAGAAATCGGCGAACCTGAATACCTCAAGGAAAAAAAGGGTAGTATGATGTATCAGTACAATAGTTGCAGCATAAATAAAAAACCATCTGAAACCGTAGACTGCCATTGAGAGATCTGATCCGGATTCATATCCGTCGCGCGGAGCAATTAGCCTTAAAACAAACGGACGTGAAAAACCTGCCAGAAGAGTTGCTGAAGCATGCATTCCGGGAGATCCTGAGAATAAGTCAATTATCAGTCCTGTCAGAAATGAGATTATAAGTATGAGCCATGCCGGGATTATTGAAGGCAGAATCAGAATGATCATAATATACACGTACGGGTTTACAAATCCGCTGAATTGAATATTATTCAGCACCAGAATCTGAAGGAGCATCAGAAGGACAACAATTAATCCGTACCTTAAAATAGAATTGATCATTGAAGTTGGTTTTCGAGTTGAAGCTGCTCCGTTCTCTTAAGATTACCGATTACATTAACATATTGCAGTTTCTTGAAATCAGTAAAAAGTTCAATGGTTATTTTGTAAAAATCGCTGCCGCTTTTTCTAACCTCACTTACTGTCCCAATTCCTGCACCTTCGGGGAATATAGCAGAATATCCGGTCGTTTCGATTGTGTCTCCCTCGCTTACATTTATATGCTGAGGAATCTCATTAAGGACAGCATGTCTGTAGTTCCGGCCATCCCAGCTCAGAGATCCGAAATATCCGTTTGACCTGATCCTTGCACTTAATCTGAAATCAAGATTAAGGAGAGAAATGGCAACTGAAAAGTTCCCGGAACATCCCACAATTACACCAACGACATCCTTCCCGTTCGTGACAGCCATATCAACCTTAAGTCCCTGGAGTGTTCCCTTGTCGATTGTCAGATAGTTCTTCTGTCGGTTTACCGAGTTATTTATTACCCTGGCAGTTGTGTATTGAAATTGCTGTCTGAAAAGAGAATCCTCAACAGAGACAAACCTAAGGTCTTCCCTGGCAGTAAGCCGTTCGATCCTGTTTCTCAGGGCACTGTTTTCTGAAACAAGATTTGCATTAATTTCACGAAGGCTCAGGTAGCTTCTGGCATTGCTAATTCTTTCCTCAAGACCCTTTGTAACTCCCTGCATCCCCTTAACCACAATTGAATTATGATAACTGTTGCCGTTTGTGAGCCAATACAATGCTATTCCTTCCAGGAAAAGAAATACAATAATATTAATGTATTTCAACAGAAAGTTTAGCAGGTTTCTCATTCACATCGTCAGGTTATCTCATCAGGAAAGGAAACTTATCAACATTCTTCAGTGCCACTCCTGTACCCCGTGCAACAGCATGAAGAGGATCCTCGACAACATTGAAATTAATGTTTATTTTATCAGAGAGTCTCTTGTCAAGGCCTCTGAGCAGCGCACCTCCTCCGGCCAGGTATATACCCTTGTTAACGATATCGGCATATAGTTCAGGAGGTGTTTGCTCAAGAACATTGAGCAGAGCTGCTTCTACTTTCGTAAGCGATTTGTCGAGGCAATAAGCAATTTCCTGATAAGAGATTGGTATTTCAATCGGAAGGGAAGTCATAATATTCGGACCCCTGACTATATAATCCGGTGGTGGATTATCTATATCCGGTAAAGCTGCTCCCACAGCTATTTTTATATCCTCAGCAGTTCTTTCCCCAATTTTTATATTGTGCTGATGCCTCATATACGATTGAATATCAGCTGTAAACCCATCACCTGCAATCCTAATTGATTTATTGCAGACAATTCCTCCCAGGGCAATCACGGCGATTTCCGTTGTACCGCCGCCTACATCGATTATCATGCATCCTTCAGGAGCTTCAACATCAAGTCCGATCCCTATTGCAGCTGCCATGGGTTCATAGATCAGGTAAACATCACGTCCTCCGGCATGCTCTGATGAATCACGCACGGCACGCAGCTCCACCTCAGTGCTTCCCGAAGGGATACACACCACCATTTTAAGTGAAGGGGCAAAGAATTTAGGACCTGTGTTGATCAGCTTGATCATTCCCCTGATCATCAGCTCTGCAGCATTAAAGTCGGCAATCACTCCGTCGCGCAATGGTCTGACCGTTTTTATATTTTCATGTGTCTTTCCATGCATCTGCCTTGCTGCTTCCCCGATTGCGATCAGCTTCCCAGTATTCTTATCAATTGCAACTATTGACGGTTCATCTACAACTATCTTATCATTGTGTATGATTACAGTGTTTGCTGTTCCCAGGTCAATTGCAATCTCTTGTGTCAAGAATGAAAATAATCCCATTGAACTATAATTAATATTGTTTAGTGTTTAAAATGTCTTTTGCCTGTAAATACCATTGCAACCCCGTTTGCAGAGCAGTAATCGATAGAATCCTGATCCCTGACCGATCCGCCCGGCTGAATTACTGCAGTAACGCCAGCTTTATGAGCTATCTCAACACAGTCGGCAAAAGGGAAAAAAGCATCAGAAGCCATAACCGAACCCTTAAGTTCAAAACCAAATGTGCCTGCTTTTTCAATAGCCTGTTTCAATGCGTCAACTCTTGAAGTCTGACCGATACCACTGGCACAAAGTTGCTTATTTTTTGCAAGTACAATTGCATTTGATTTACTATGTTTTACGATCTTATTCGCAAAAACAAGATCCTCAACCTCTTGCCCGGCCGGTCCTTTTATTGTTACAGACCTCATGTCAGACGCCGTTTCGGTACTGAGATCCCTATCCTGCCAGAGGACCCCGTCAAGGAGCGATCTGAAATAATAAGGATTGACAGCTTTCTCCCTCCTGCGGAGAATTATCCGGTTCTTCTTCTGTTTGAGTATATCAAGTGCTTTCGCGGAATAGTCCGGTGCAATTATAATTTCAAAAAAGATCTTATCAATTTCAATGGCCTCTTCTTCCCCGACAGGGATATTTGCAGCTATTACTCCACCATAAGCCGATACAGGATCGCATGCAAGAGCATCTTTCCATGCATCAGCCGGATTTGGACGTGAAGCGGCGCCGCAGGCATTATTATGCTTTATTATTATATATGTTGTTTCATTGAACTCATCAATAAGGCCAAATGCAGCGTCAATATCCAGGAAATTATTATATGATATCTCCTTACCATGAAGCTTGTCGAACAGTTTGTCCTGGTCGCCAAAGAAAATACCCTTCTGATGAGGATTTTCACCATAACGAAGAGGATATGAAGTATTTATACTTTCTCTGAAAACTTCAATTCCTGCACTCCTGTTGAAATATCTG
>CAZCQC010000095.1:0-2504 GCA_964500155.1 uncultured Rikenellaceae bacterium
TACTTTAAACGGACCGACTATTGCAGGAACACCTGTAAATTTATCGACAACATCATCGTCAAGCCTGGTGTTTGGAGGTACATCTGCCGGTGTTTTGATACCGACAAGCGTTACTGATTTAAGCGGTCTTTCGATCACAAATACCAGTGTTGTAACTCTGGAGAGCTCACTTACCGTCAGCGGAACACTAAATCCTGCCGGTGCCGGATTGTCAATTGGGGCAAACTTACTGACCCTAAATGGTCAGATAAATTGCGGAAGCCTTACCGGAGGAGCGACTTCCAGCATTATTATCGGAGGTTCAGGCTCCGCAAGTCTTTCAGCAGTGACTTTAAATAATCTTACTGTTAACAGGGCAGTTTCTTTGTGCGGTAATCTTACAGTCGGAAGTACTCTTACACTATCATCCGGCGCCTTTTCGGTTGGAGCTTATACCCTCACCCTTAACGGACCTGCAATTGCGGGAACTCCTGCAAACCTGACAACAACTTCTTCTTCCAATCTTATTTTCGGCGGATCTTCCTCCGGTATTAACATACCTTCAAGTGTATCGAATCTGAGAGACCTGACAATCAACAATTCCAATGGTGTCACAATGAACAGCAGCATAATGCTGGCATCCAATGGAATCCTGACACTGACACTTGGTATTTTGCAGGCGGGAACCTTCACTTTAGGTGTATCTAATAATTCCATTGCGGCTATTGTAAATAATGCCGGTTCTTTTGTGAATGTTTCTTCAGGCAGTCTCCAGAGAACACTTGCTCCAAATCTCAGTGGAACAGGAAATAATTACCTGTTCCCGATCGGAGAAAGCAATAATTACAAAGCAATTAATCTTATTGACGTAAATTCAGGATCCACAGGACCGATATTAAATGCTTCTGTTAATGCCACAGGAGCCACAACAGGTGACAATACGTCGATTGGCCCGGTAGATCCGCGTAACTGGTCTCTTATAAATACAAACAGTGGAGACTTTACCAGCGCCAGCATCGAGTTATATGAATCGGGGCTTGATGCAACAAAAACAATTGGTTTGTCATCAGCCGTATCCGGAGTATATTCCTCGATTGGAGGAACAAGCGGGGCATCGTCAATTATTTCTCCGGTTGTGCTGAGTCCCGGACCCTATTTTTGTATCGGGACAAAAATCATTTCAACTTTTTACTCATATCAGACAGGGGCCTGGAATAATCCGGAAACCTGGACATTAGATCCCAGCGGTACACTTCAGATAGGAAATACTATCCCCGGAAGTGAAGCTATTGTGGTGATCCTTTCTGACCGTACTGTTACCCTTCCCGGAAACATCTCATCGGGAGGACTTGATATTACAATCAATACCGGAGGCTTTCTTGATCTTTCAACTTACAGATTCACAAACACTCTTGCGGCGCTTCGGGGGCAGGGAATATTAAGAATCGCATCGGCTGTCTTTCCTTCGGCCACGGTTAATTCTTTAGTAAATGCAGGAGGAGGAAGCGTCGAATATTATAATTCTGCAAATTTCACTTTGGATTCGTCTCAGACAACTTATAATAACCTAATTATCAATGCGCCGGGGATTATTGCCACACAGTTAAGCAATATCACTCTAAACGGGAACCTTTATGTAAAAAATGGCACCTACAGGATAAATGACAATGCTGCTACGGCAAAACTCAACCTCACTATCAATGGTAATGTAACTGTCGACAATGGAGCAGTTATAAGTGTAGGAAACGGAGTAACCAATCCGGTAATTGGTGGTGCCGGAGGTACTGCTCCATTCCTGAATTATTATCTGAATTTTCATACAGTTATTGTGAAGGGTGACTTTACTAACAATGGAACGGTCAGCTTTACGAATCTAAATTACCCGATTTTCAACGCATTCCCTCCTACTGTTTCCGGCCCCACCTCCGGTGCTGCCTCGGTTTATTTTCAGGGAGCCAGCGACAATACACTTACCTGCAATGGAGTTACTACTTTCTATAACCTGATCCTCAATAAGGGAACTGATCAGACATATAAGCTGACTGTCAATTCAGCAGGTTATGGCAACTTCAGGCTTTATGGAGCAAATTCCTTAGCCACCGACGGTGCAGTAACGAGTAATCCGAAATTACGGAAAGCCTTATGGATCTATACCGGGACTCTTATTCTGAAAGGGAGCCTGATAGTACCCTCCCTGACGGAAGGTACTGTGGCAAATGCGGATTTTTATATTCCGGAAAATGGTGCATTTATGATTGATGGTGTGGATGTAATTGTACTTTCGACTGCTGACGATTACAGGGAAATAAATGTAGCATATTCAGTAGCGGCCCCTGATAATGCAACCATCGGGATCGGGACAGGAGGATACAGTGCCCTGAATTTATTCGGTAAACTCCAGATTAACAATGGATTTCTCTCAACTCGCGAATCCGGAGGAATTATTACTTCTTCAATTGCTTCTGGTCGATTTATCATTAACGGCGGAACCATCGACGCCAAACAGCTGCTTTCAACAACTGGTT
>CAZCQC010000096.1:0-7717 GCA_964500155.1 uncultured Rikenellaceae bacterium
TGGGAAGAGTCACAATCTTTGATAAAAAAAGTAGTTAAAAATAATATCCAGAATCCACTTTTTCTGACAAATATTGGATTATCATATCATATGCTTCACCAGTATGATTCTGCCATTTATTTTCAGGACAGGGCTATTAAAATAATGCCCGGATGGTCTGCTCCCTATAACAATAAAATTGAATCTCTGGTATTAAGGGATGGGAACACCTTTGAGGCAGAAATTATACTTGATTCAGCTGTAAGAAGAACCACTGGAGGATATTTTCCCTGGATAAGAATTATTTTTGACTTATACAATGGTCGATATAAGGAGGCTTTGCTCAAAGCTGAACTTGGAGGTCCATCTGATTTTTCAGATAATGGTACCAGGTCACTGCTAATGGCAGAGATCTACAGGAATTTAAATAATCGTTCTATGGCTTCCGAACATTATAAGGCTGCGCTTGAGTATTTTAATAAATGCCTGGCAGATAATCCGGACGATCCTTCGATTTTAAGTTCCAGTGGTATTGCGGAAGCAGGCTTAAATGAAAGGACCAGAGCATTGGATGCAGGTCAGAAAGCAATAATCCTGACCCGTTATAACGGAGTTGAAAAAATTGACAGGATGGGAGAACTGGCTCAGATTTATGTCATGGTTGGGGAATATGATAAAAGCTTAAAAATTCTTGATGAATTATTGAAAAATCCTTCGAATATTTCAATTAAGCTATTGCAGCTCGACCCCATTTGGAAACCCTTGCACGACAAACCCGGATTTAAAAAGCTATTGCTGGATTATAACAACAGGAAATATTAGAACTAACAGGTCTAAATTCAATTAAGTAACAAAAAAAAATTAAAATTATGACTGAAAAAATTGAACGAATTGTTTACGTGATGAATTCAAGGACCTGCAAGCTCCTTGAAAATAATCGTGATCTGACTACCAAGGTCTTGCTTCATTATGACGATTATTATAAAGCTTGTAAAAGGGCAGCAACAGAGCTGAGGAGGCAGCTTAAAATCATGGCAGATGAACATCACATAATATAGCCTCAGTAAAGAGCTCCTTCTTATAAGTTATTATTAAAGACTGCTTTCCCTGACAAATATATTCTCCTGAAATGATCCAAATTTCTGGCATGGGGATTTTACGCATTAATTGATATCAATATGAGTGAAAATCCGGTTGTTTTTGTCACATTTAAGGAATTTGACAATCTTGGTGTTGGCTATGTAGCTTCAATGTTATCGGCAAATGGGTACAGGTCACATATAATCGATTTCAGGAACAGCAGGGAGGAGATACTTGAACTGGTCACAAAAGAGAATCCGTTAGTAATTGGCTTCTCAGTGATTTTTCAGTATCATATTTATGAATTCAGGGATTTAATAGATTATTTAAGAAGATCAGGAGTAACATCTCATTTTTCAGCGGGTGGACAATATGCAAGCATGAGATATGAAGATCTTTTTAATTTTATACCATCGCTTGATTCTATTGTCAGGTTTGAAGGTGAATTTACTTTTCTTGAGCTTGTTACCTGTATTCATTCCAGATCGGATTGGAGAAATATAAAGGGTCTTGCTTTTAAGGTAAAGGGCAAAACAAAAGTTACTCCTCTCCGGCCACCCGAGCTGTACCTCGACAATTTTCCGTTTCCAGTCCGCTCTCCCCTAAGAAATTTCGCACTTGACAGGAGATTTGCTACATTAATTGCAGGCAGAGGTTGCGTTAATAATTGTTCCTTTTGTAACAACACTGAATATATAAAACAATCTTTAGCACCCTTCAGGAGAATAAGAAAGCCGGAGATGGTTGTGGAGGAAATCGATTTTCTTCATCAAAAAAAGGATTGTTCAGTATTTCTGTTTGAGGATGATGATTTTCCTGTGAGAACTAATGATGGATCTGGTTGGATTGATAGGTTTTGCAAAGCTCTGAAACGGAAAAAACTGATTAATAAAATCATCTGGAAAATAAACTGTCGTCCTGATGAGATAGATTTTGATAGCTTTGAACTTATGAAAACCCACGGTTTATTCCTGACTTTCTTAGGGATAGATGATGGCACAGATTACGGGCTTGCAAGACTTAACAAGCATATGAAGCTGGAGGATAGTATGAGAGGCATAAGCATTCTTAAAGAACTTGAAATTGGATTTGATTATGGGTTTATGCTTTTTCAGCCTGCATCCAGTTTTAAATCAGTAAATGATAACCTGGATTTTTTAAGGAATTTGTGCAGTGATGGTTATACCTCTGTTGCTTTCCTTAAAACTGAACCATTCTTTGACACCAGAATAGAAAAAGAACTAAGAGAAGAAGGCAGATTAAAAGGGAAGCCGGGATTTTTAGACTATGATTTCCTCATCAATTCTCTTGATCATTATTACAAGTTTATAAGTGAATTATTTATGGAGTGGATCAACGGTTCTGAAGGTGTCTGTAACATTATACGATGGGCAAGAAATTATTTCTCGGTATTCTCTAATTTTTACAAAATGACACCAGAAGTGCTCACATTATGGACTGACATCCGAAATACTGCAGCTCAGAGCAATAAATTTGTTTTAGATAACATGAAGGAACTTTCGCTTATTTTTGAAACCGGGAATTATGATGAGGTGGAGTTCAGCGATCATGCCGGATACAAGAAAAACATCAAAGAAACACATGATCAATTCAGGGAGCATTTAGTTAATCCAGTAAAAAAAATAAGCAGTCTTGCCGAATACCAGAGGCTTTCGCAATTAATAAAATTCTAAGACCAGGATATGCACAATAGTGAACAGAATATTCTTATTCCCAGATCTTTTCAAGGGTTGCCTGAATTAATCCGGATTAAGAAAAAGGAAGGTGCAAGTGAAGTAATTAACAAATGAAATAAAATCCGGAGGTTTTCGTTCTTAAATTGCAGAAAGGTGAACAAAATAATCCGTTACAGGTTAATTAAGAATTATGGTACGATCCAGAATGTCAGTTTTTAGAAAACTATCTCTGTTTATTCTTGCTTGGTTTTGCCTTTATCCGTCCTTCGGACAGCAAATACCATTTAATCCCGTTTCTTACAGGATTTATTCCCCGTTTATAATTAATCCTGCAATTGCAGGAAGCAAGGATTACTTTTCCCTGGATATGATTGCCGGATTCAATGGAAAATCATATTCACAGATTTTAAGCGGAAACACAAGAATAACAAAAAAAGTGCTGGGGTATCTTCCTTCAGGGAGGACTTATTCATACACGAATTTCGGAACAGGGGTCTCGGCCTTTAATGATTATCAAACCGGTGATTCGACACATAATGCAGGAGTAAGCGCCGCAGTGGCGTACCATATTCCTCTAAGCAAGAAGGCATTGTCATTCCTGTCTCTGGGTGCCTCAGTAAAAGGGATGTATCATTTTTATGAAGGGAACACCGATCGAAGTATTCCTTACAAGGAATTCTATTTTCCGAATGTAGATGTCGGACTTTACCTGTACAATCCAAAAATATATGCCGGATTTTCAGTTACCAACCTTCTCGATCCGCCCAAAGATACTGCAACACTGACAAATTACCGGATCCCTCTCTCAAGACAGTATAATGTTATTGCCGGCTATAAAATTGTTTTAAGCCGTGAATTGAATATTGTCCTGGAACCATCTATCCTGATCCATACTGATGATTCACTTTCGTTCGATATCAAAGAAAGTATAGAACCTGCGCTAAAACTGTATGCGGGAAATTTCTGCCTTGGTACTTATTTCAACGACTACAGTAAAATCTCCTTTTTCTTCCAGTACAGGTATCCGTCATTTTATGTTGGCACCTATTTTGCGCTGCCCAAAGATTCACCATTCTTTAAAAAATCATTAACTTCAGAAATTGCTTTTGGCATCAATTTTTCTCATAACAAATCGGGTTACACCAAAAACGGGCACTGGTAAAATATTTTTCATCAAAATATGAAAAGATTATTCGGAATATTTCTGTTTTCAGCTGCAATAAACATGGCGACTAATGGCTCTGTAACCGGAATCCTGGTTCAGAATTCAGATACTCTCAACATAAATAAGCTGTTAAAAGTCGACAAATTTGGTCTGAAGATCCTTCCCCCTTCTTCAGGCGTTCAGTTTTACCGCGATGGAATAGTATTTCTTTTCCAGACCAAAAGTGAGGCAAAAATGCTGGAAAGCCATACCTCATTTGGTGCAACCGAAGCATACTATGGAGTTCAGAAGGACACTTCTGTCAGTAATCACATCCTGTTTTCTCCATCTTTTTCCTGGGCAGTTCCATGCGAAGCCATGACTTTCAACAGCGATTATTCGATAATGTATTACACAAAACGACCTTCAAACAAGGAACCGGAAAAGATATTTCAGGCCAGGTACCAACAGGCTAAAAACGGGAAGCATGAATGGATAAGCGAAAGCAAACCTTTAAGCTTTTGTACGGATAAATCAATCTATTCTCACCCTGCATTGTCAGCCGACGGAGAAAAGATGGTTTTTACCAGCAACAAAAGCGAAAGTATCGGCGGACTTGATCTGTTTATTTCGTACAAAGAAGCCAGCGGATGGTCTTCACCAATTAATCTGGGAAATTTGATAAATACCCGCGGCAATGAGTTGTCGCCTTATCTTGATCAGGATAATAACCTGTTCTTCTCATCTGATGGTATTGAAGGGTTTGGTGGATATGATATATATATCTGCAGGTATAATGGCCGGGGATGGGAAAAACCTGCAAATCTTACAAAAATTATCAATACTCAGGATGATGAACTTGCTTTTACACTGAGCAGGCTCGACAGAAAATCGGCATTCTATACAACAAGGTATAAGACAGGCAACAGACTACCCCAGTTGTTCAAAGTCGTTTTACAGGATCAGTATGCGCTTAAGAAATTAACAAATCTGTCGAATGCATTCAAGTATATTGCCCAGGCAGGGTTAATACCTGCAGAAGAGGAAATCCCTGCTAAGACTGAACCACTTCCTGAGATCAAACCGGAGGTAAAGCTCCCCGCAGAAAAAGCGGCAGAAACCAGAAATGAGATTATTTACCGCATTCAGTTTTTATCAAATTCAAAACCCAAAGGAAGCTACAACATTACCATAGGGGGAAGAACGTATAAAACCTTCGAATACTTATCTAATGGCCTTTATAAATCATGTGTAGGGGAATATACTTCCCCGGCTCAGGCAAATAACCTGCTTGCTATTATGAAAAAGGAAGGTTACCCTGATGCCTTTGTGGCAGCTTTCGAAAATAATGAAAGAGTCGCGAATATTCCGTCAACTGCAATATCCCAGGAACTGACCATTCAGAAACCGGTGGCTGAGCCTGCTCAAACCCAGAAACTTCCTGAAGTCAAAAAACAGGAACCAGTTAAACCTGCAATTGAACAGGCTGCACCATTAACCGATAATATTGTTTTCAGGGTTCAGTTCTCATCCAACATGAAATCAAAAGGAAGCTATGAGATAACTATCGGAGGTAAGAAATATAAAACTTTCGAGTATCTGTATAACGGGGCTTACCGGTCATGTGCCGGTGAATTCAACACATCTGCCTCAGCGGCAGGCCTCCAGAAGCAGTTAAAGCAGGAGGGTTATCCGGATGCATTCGTAATAGCCACTAAAGGCAAGGTTAGGGTAACCGATCCTGCCCTGTTTAAAAGATAATTACCAGGACGAGATCTCTTTTATTATAAAGAAACTGGAATCTTTAACTCTTTTGCTTTTGTCAAATGCGGAAAGTGTTTTTCGTAAAATGCTAAAATAAAGAGCAATATAAAGCAATAGAGATACCATCCAGATAACTGCCAGATTAAACCAAAAAGTACCGATCTTCAAATTACCAGTCATCTTAAATGGAGCGCAAAAATGAGCCCGGCCATTTTTTGCCGTTGGCGGCATAAAGACAGGTTCATATTTCCGGATTATGCGTTTTGTCTTTTCAACAGACTGATCTTTTAAGTCACCATTCAGAACAAAAGTAGCCAATCCCTTATTGTAGTAGTCAATCCTGAGACGATCCAGTTTTTCGCTGTCAGTCTTGTTTGTGGCAATTACGCCTAACAGTGAATCTTTTGAATGGAGCGCATTTTTATAGTTAGATCTGAATTTCTGTTCCAGGGAAGTCAGGTAGTTACCGATCTGTTTGAAAGCTGAAGAATCAGGTCTTCCCTCATCAAACAGCCTGGAAAATCCATCCGGAAGCTTATAATTTAGCACATCAAACATCTCAGCTATATGAACCCTTAATTTTATCAGATCATTCTTAATTGTATCATTAAAGGTCTTTGCCTTTTCACACTGCTGAAGATCTCCTTTCAGGCTGTTCACAAGAAATCCGGCATACCAGTTATTATTGCTTATTTCGGCATCATAAGGGAAGAATAGCCTTTCGTATCTGTTATTTTTAAACTGCTCAACGGCCAGAGCCTCATAAGACCATCGGGCCGGCATCAATTCTCCAATAAAAGGGACATATTCATATGCAGATGCCCTTTTGCTTGTGTGAAGCTTTTCATATTTCACAAGCACTCCGCTGAAAAGCAGCTGCGGAATAATAATAAATGGGATCAGAATATAAATTGTTATAACCGAATTCAGGGCTGAGGAAAGGTTCAGTCCTATCATGTTTGCACAGCAAGATGTCGTAAAAAGGACCAGCCAGTACTGAAAAGTAAGTCCTTTTATTCCAAGAATTGAGTTTCCGACCAGAATGAAGGAAATTGTCTGAATTGCAGAAATCAGAAACATAAGAACTATCTTGGAATTGATATAGCTAAACCAGCTCAGGTTAAGAAATGATTCCCGTTTAAGTATCTTCCTGTCTTTCAGGATCTCTTCCGAACTGATAATGAGACCCAGGAATAGGGCAGTTATGATACACATAAAAATATAGGCTGTCAGGTTGTCATTGTCGATGAACCTGTATGAATCGCTTTTTGCGTATTTGGTAAAATATCCCAGTAATAAAGCAAGCAACGGGGCTCCAAGCATACTTATCAGAATATATTGTCTGTTGGCAAGTTTCGACAACAGGTCCCTTGCGAAGAATATTCCCATTTGCTTCAGCCGTCCCGGGATGCTGTAAATAATTTCAGGCAGTTTCTTTTGCCTCATCTGTTCAATCCCCTGCTTACCCTTGTATTTCTGTCTGAACAAGGCCGACCATTCCTCAGGAGCAGTTTTCCTGGTCTGTGTCAACTTGCCATGCTCATTTACTATTTTTGCCTCGACGATCTGCAAAACCTGATCGGGATTTATGTTCCCGCATTTGGTGCATTGATCTTCCTCAGGATTTGCCTGACGGCTCAGTGTTTTGAAATGGACAACCGCTGCATTTGGATTGCCGTAAAATATCTGATACCCTCCCTTATCAAGAATGATTATATTATCAAATAGCTTAAAAATATCGGAGCATGGCTGATGAATATTGACCAGTACCAGCTTTCCTTTATAGGTCTGTTCCTTCAGCAGATTTATAACTATCTCTGAATCGACCGATGAGAGACCTGACGTGGGTTCATCAACAAAAAGGATATAAGGTTCACGTAGTAGTTCAAGAGCGATATTGATCCTTTTTCTTTGCCCGCCGCTGATAACTTTATCAAGTGGATTGCCTACCTTCAGATCCCTTATCTCCCACAGATCCAGATCGACCATTATCCTGCTTACGATTTTTCTGATCTTTTTCACGGAGAAATTGCTAAGGCATAACATTGCATTG
>CAZCQC010000097.1:0-3132 GCA_964500155.1 uncultured Rikenellaceae bacterium
TCTTTACCAGGATAATACTGAGTAAAGGAGACGTTATTGACAACCGATTTTTCGATAAGCTGCTTTTTGAGTACATCTTTCTTCTCGTTAAGTTGAGGAGTTAATTTTATACCGATTATATTATCCTGTTGCAGACCCAGATTGGTTCTCCCGAACCTGATCTGTTTTTGCACCAATATTGTAAATGAAACCAATGCAATTGCTATGGCAAACTGGAATATGACAAGGACATTACGATTGGAGAAATTGGATTTTTCTGCCTTAATTGTGTTTTTCAAATTATCAATTGCTTTTGACGAGGAGATTTTCCAGGATGGAATTATGCTGAAAATCACACTTATAATAAGGATGCCTGCCAGTGATGCAAAGATAAAGCTGAAAGAATATGTTAATTTTGAATTATAGAGTATCCCTGTATATCCGGTGATAAATGGATTAATTGCATTAACAACATAAAATGCAATCAGAAGAGCGGCCAGGAAAAAAACAAACGATTCAGAAAGCATATTAAAGAGGATAATTGACCGCCTGGCACCAAGAACCTTCATTATGCCGGTTGGTTTTATTCTTTCCAGCCATTGAGAAGAGGAAATATTTATAAAATTGACCAGGGCAATAATCAATACCAGAACAGCTACCATTACAAGTATCATTACTTTACCTTTATCACCACTTACCAGGTAATCATTTCCATAAAGCATGAATTTTGAAAAGTAGACTTTTTTCAATGGAACCAGTTTTGCTGATTCGTACTCTTTTTGGAAATCTGCCGGAATAATACTCAAAATAGTCTTTTCAGTTCCAACAGGATCGGCCTTTTCATTTAAAAGGAGAAAAGTCTGGAAATCACACCATCCCCATTCTGTGAACTCCCCGCCCTCACCCTGTACAATTTTTTGGGTGAGCATAGATGTAACTGCGCTGTACGAAAGACATGAATTGGCAACAGGTTCTTTTATAATTGCACTTACAGTGAGTTCCTGGTTGTTATTTAGTTTTATAATTTTCCCAATACCTTTATCCCGGCCGAAAATCTTTTTCATCAGCGTTTCCGTAAGAACAATAGTCATCGGCTCTCTCAAAGCAGCTTCAGGATCACCTTCAACAACATCGACCGTAAAAAGTTTAAAGAAATCTTTGTCAGCAAATAACATGTCAGCTGTTACAGGTTCTTTGTTTTCAGCCTGAAATACCGGAGCTTCCCATGTACCGGCAATCCTGACAGATGAAACAACTCCGGGGACTTTCATATCGATATTCTCCTTCAGGATTCCAGGTGTATAGATGCGATCTTCTGAAGGTAAATACAGATAGACATTGTCTCCATTTTCGTGAAAATTATCTGTCGTAAGTTCGCTATAGCAATATGCTGATAAAAAAATCACCAGAGTAAGACTTATTGTCAATCCCAGCAGATTGATAAGGTTGGTTACAGGATTCCTGGTGAAGTTCCGGGTGATCGTGTTAAAAAGGTTTTTCATAATTCTTATTTCTATCTGCAATTTTTTATCGAATGATTAAAACAAAATTGATTAATTACTCATATCGGAGAGCTTCGACTGGATTCCTCATCGCAGCTCTCAAGCTCTGCAAGCTGACTGTCAGCAGCGAGATTACCAGTACAATTACTCCTGAGAGCAGAAATATCCACCATTTCACATCCGTCCTGTACGCATAGCTCTCGAGCCATTTATACATTACATATCCTGCAACCGGTACAGCTATTATAAAAGCGATAATTGTCCATCGGACAAAGTCTTTGTTTATCAAAACCAGTATTTCAATGATATTTGCTCCGTTTATTTTACGGATACCTATCTCTTTTGTCCGGGAACGTGTTTTCTGAAATGCGACAGCAAAAAGTCCGATCATCGACAGGAATAGACTTATCAGTGAACACGACACAATCAGTCTTTTAAAGTTCATATTTCCCCTGTGATACCATTCGAAGCGGTCTCCGACCGATTCAATATTCAAGGGGTAATCAGGTATCAGTTTTGACCATATGCCTGAAATAATGTTCCTTGCTTCAAGTGTCTGGTTCTCTGATGCTTTAACAAGAAGATGCCCGCCCTTATTATCGAATGAAATGAATGCCGGTTCAATTCTTGCTTTCAGATCGAAATAGTGAAAATCTTCTACGATACCTTCAACAATCATATCTTCCATCCCAGGAATCCCTTTTCCGATCAGATCCTGGTCTGGAAAAAATTTTGCAAATGACTGATTGATGAGGCATTTCTTTGAGTTGGCAGACAGTGTTTCGGAGAATCCGTTACCATCAACAAGTTTAATCCCAAGTACATCAAGATAGTTTTCATCACCAGTGAATCCTGAAGGAGAATATTCTTTTTCCACTCCATCCTGCTGATATTTCAGTAATACCATGAAGTGCTCCAGAACTGGAGAAGCCCCGACCACAGAAACGTTACTTACTGTGCTGCTTTTCATTAACTCATCTTTAAATACAAGGGCTTTGTCTTTGAGTTGCGGAGGTATCCTGATCTCAATCACTTCCTTATCAAGCCCGATAGGTTTTTTGGTGATATAATTCATCTGCCTGATAATTATCAGGGAACAAATGATAAGTGCTATCGAACTGGTCAGCTGGAATATATTAAATATAGGGATCTGAATGCTCTTAATCATTTGATCCTGATCGGTTTTTAGGCGGTTTAAATTAAGGTTGGAACGGATCATATAATAGGCAAAAACCATTGTTATCAGCAATATAAAAATAAGTATTCCGGTAAGGGTAGCGATCTGTTCAGGCTGGTGGATAAATGTGTTGGTGATTTTGCTGTTTGTCAGGGTATTGAAGAATGGCAACATATCGAAAATAAGGAACAAAGCAATAAAAAAAGATACCGCTACAATGATCGAGCTTTCAAGTGCAAAACGAGTAATCACATCCTGTACGGTGCTGCCATTGATCCGCCTTAAATAGTATTCTTTTACTTTCCCGTGAAACTTATTTGCCAGAACCCCAAGATAATTGAAGACGGCAATCCCGAATATCATCAGTCCTATTATAAAAGCAATCCACAGATCTCTCTTGTCACGATTGTTTTCAACAACCAATCCGCGTAAAGTATCGAAATATGCCTTCAGCAGAGGTTCCAGGTAATATGT
>CAZCQC010000098.1:0-4195 GCA_964500155.1 uncultured Rikenellaceae bacterium
CTTCACCATGGTCAAGCCGGAGGGGGATGTCCCGGATCAAAGGCTGTCGTTATAGGAAGAAACCATGACGATAATCTTGCTGTTTCAACAGACCAGCCTTCAGAATTAAGACAATGGCCGGTTCAGATGCATCTTTTAAATCCCAATGCTCCATATATGCGCGGATCTGATTTACTTCTAGCTGCAGACTGTGTTGCTTTCTCAATGGGCAATTTCCACAGTAAATATCTGAAAGGCAGATCACTTGCTATAGCATGTCCGAAACTTGACCATGGATCAGAAATATATATTGAGAAACTCATTGCAATGATTGATGTAGCAAAAATCAATACAATTACTGTAATGATGATGGAAGTTCCGTGTTGCGGAGGATTGCTTCAAATGGTCAGGAACGCCCTGTCAAAAGCTTCAAGGAAAGTGCCAGTAAAACAGTTGATAATAAGCCTGTCAGGTGAAGTTTTAAATGAGGATTGGACCTGATATGATATATATCACATACCAAAATCAAAAATTGGTTCCTAATAAAAAATTACATATTTTAGCGGCCCGATGGTAGAATTATAGAATTCTTAAACTAAAATAAAAGGAATGGCTAAGAGTAATATGAAGGTAGATTCAGCAAATCAGAAGTTTTACCTTGGTTTGGATATTGGTTCAGTTTCACTTAATACAGTACTCCTCGATGACAATTATAATGTCATTGAAGATTATTATGATTACGTCCACGGAAAACCCTTTAATGTACTTAGAGAGAGGCTGATATCCATTTTAGAAAATCATCCTTCAGAAAATATTGCAGGAATAGCCGTTACAGGAACAGGTGGCAAGCTGGCTACAGAACTGATCGGCGGGATATTTGTAAATGAAATTATTGCTCAGGCTACATCTTCCGGGAGACTTTATCCCGATGCACAGACTGTTATTGAGATAGGAGGAGAAGATTCAAAGCTTATCCTTCTTGAAAAGGATCCGTCGAACGGACATGCACGGCTGGTGGATTTTGAGATGAACAGCATATGTGCGGCGGGAACAGGATCATTTCTTGATCAGCAGGCCAGGAGAATTGGAGTTCCCATTGAGAAGGAGTTCGGTGAAATGTCGTTGAAATCAGTTGATCCTCCGAGAATTGCAGGTAGGTGCAGTGTTTTTGCGAAGAGTGATATGATCCACCACCAGCAGTTGGCTACTCCTTTGCATGATATAGTTGCAGGATTATGTTTCGCATTGGCCCGAAACTTCCGAAGTAATGTTGCAAGAAGCAAGGAGATTAAAAAACCTGTCATCTTCTCAGGAGGTGTTGCAGCCAACATCGGAATGATAAGGGCCTTCAGGGAAGTACTGTCGCTGAATGAAAACGAACTTATTATCCCTGAGCATCATGCTTCGATGGGTGCCATCGGCGCAGTTATGTATGCCCATTCGAATAAACTGGAGATGAACCATTTTAAAGGGATGGGGAAACTGGATGAGTATCTTTCGGTAGACTCAACTCTTTTTAACAGCCTTCCACCTTTAGTAGAGTCTGAAGCTGTTTACAATAAAATTGTTCACTTTAAAAAAGATCGTGAAAAGAAAAAGCAGGTATATCTTGGTATTGATGTCGGATCGTTAAGTACAAATGTGGTTCTTATTGATCCGGATCACAATGTGATTTCCCGACGCTACCTTCCTACCGCAGGGAAGCCGCTGGACGCCATTCAGAAAGGGATGACAGAGATCTTTGATGAAGTGGGCGAATTTGTTGAAGTAATTGGTGCAGGCACAACAGGATCGGGGCGTTATCTGACCGGCGATTTCATCGGAGCCGACACTATACAGAATGAAATTACGGCCCAGGCTACTGCAGCAATTGATTATGACCCCACCGTCGACACAATTTTTGAGATTGGCGGACAGGATTCTAAGTATATCAGTATTGAGAATGGTGTTGTCGTCGACTTTGAAATGAACAAAGTGTGCGCTGCCGGAACAGGTTCATTTCTTGAAGAGCAGGCTGAAAAACTGAATATCAACATTGTTGAAGAGTTTGGATGCATGGCGTTGAACTCAGAGTGTCCGGTAAAACTTGGTGACAGGTGCACCGTTTTTATGGAATCGGACCTTAATTCTTATATGCAGAAAGGTGCACGCAATGAAAACCTTGTCGGCGGACTGGCTTATTCGATTGTTTATAATTACCTCCAGAAGGTTGTTGCCGACCGGAAGGTTGGAAACAAGATCTTTTTCCAGGGTGGTGTTACAAACAACAAAGCAGTTGTAGCAGCTTTTGAATATGTTACGGGAAAGAAGATAACTATCCCTCCCCATTTTGATGTTACAGGTGCTATCGGTGCAGCAATTCTTGCACAGAAATCAATGAAGGAAGGACAGAAAACCACATTTAAAGGCTTTGGAGTAAGAAATGTAACATATGAGAACAGCAGATTTACCTGCCAGAGTTGTGTTAACCATTGTGAGATCAGCAGAATAAAGATCGCCGGAGAAAAGAAATCCCTGTTCTATGGCGGAAGGTGCGAAAAATATGAGACTGACAGTCGTAAAAAACCTGCAAACAATATCCCTAATCTCTTCATCAAAAGGACAGAGATGCTGATTGACGGATATAATGAAAATGCAACCGGAAAAGGTACGACTATTGGTATTCCCCGCGCTTTGATGGTATTCTATCAGCAATTTCCTTTCTGGCGCACCTTTTTTGAAGAGCTGGGATTCAAAGTGGTCCTTTCAAGGGAATCGGACAAGTCACTTGTCAACCAGTCATTAGAGACAATAACCACCGAAACATGCCTGCCTGTTGAATTGATGCACGGCCATGTAATTGACCTGATGGATAAGGGAGTTGATTACATCTTTTTACCCTTTATCGTAAACGGTAAGGCGCGTGAAGGCAATAAGACTTTCAACTGCAATTGCCCATGGATTCAAACCTATCCATTTATGGTCAGTGCAGCGCTTAAAGGGAAAATTGATGAATCGAAACTATTGATTCCGACCCTTCATTTCAGATTTTTTGAGCGTGCTCTTGTAAAAGAGATGACTTCTTTTTTCAATGAGAAGTTCGGAATAGGCAAAGAAGAAATCAAAAAAGCAATTTACAAAGCTGACGAAGTTCAGGTCTCATTCGAAAAAAGTCTCGTGGATTATGGTAAAGAGGTGCTCAGTAATATCCCGGAAAATTGCAGGCCCGTTGTATTGCTAGGAAAACCATATAACAGCACCGATCAGCATCTTAACCTTGGACTGGTTGAAAAACTTCTTACCCAGAATGTGATGCCTATCCCTGTTGACATGCTGGACCTGACACCATATAATATATTTGAGAATTACAGGAATATGTACTGGCCAAACGGTCAGAAAATCATTGCTGCTGCCCAGCATGTGGCAAAAACAGACGGGTTGTATGCAGTCTACCTGAGCAATTTCCGTTGCGGTCCCGATTCCTTTATCTGGCATTATGTCACAGAAGAGCTGAAAGCCAAACCATTCCTTCATCTTGAGATTGATGAACATTCAGCTGATGCCGGCATGGTAACACGAATAGAAGCCTTCCTCGACAGCCTGAAAGGGTCTGAACAAAATGCAAAAAAAGAGGTTACCATATTCAGACCCCGCCCAAGTCCGGCATCTCCTCCAAAAGACAGGATACTCTATTTTCCTTATATGAACGATGGCGGTTATATGCTTGCTGCAGCAGCAAGGAGCATAGGTGTTCCGTCGGAAAGCCTGCCAAAGCAGACTGAAGAGGATCTTGCCATCGGTAGAAAATACACATCTTCAAAAGAGTGCTTCCCGATGATCTGCACCACCGGAAGCTTTGTAAAAAAATTACAGGAACCCGGGGCTGATCCTTCAAAAATGAGCTTTTTCATGCCTGATCATAACGGTCCGTGCCGGTTTGGGCAGTATAACCATTTTCACAGGATCCTTTTTGACCGGCTGGGCTTCAAAGATGCAGAATTAATAACTCCATCAAATGACACATCTTATGAAGATGTGGCCGGAGAGCATGGCCAGAAATTCAGGATCAATGCCTGGAAAGGTTTTGTTGTTGCTGATTATTTAAGGAAGATTTACAGGGAAACAAGGCCATACGAGATCAACAAGGGTGATACTGACCGTCTCTATGAAGATTCTCTTCACAGGCTGGAACGTTGTATTGAAAAGGGAGCCAAGGGTCTCCATAAGGTTCTGACAG
>CAZCQC010000099.1:0-10390 GCA_964500155.1 uncultured Rikenellaceae bacterium
TTTTCTATGAAAAGCACAAAATCTTTCTCTATAAAGAGGACTTTGAGAAATTTGCTGATGGACTACATAATGCTGTTGCATTTATTGGTAACGGTAAAAATGAATTAAGAACAGAAATAACACATTCAGAAGAAGAAACAAAACAGGAACCTGTTGATCTCTCTGCCAGGGAATTTACAAATATTGATTTTGAGGACCTTGGCAAAAAGTAAAAATCATTTTTCTGAATGGTAGACTACATCCTGCTAATATTAGCTATTATTCTCATTATACTTGGTATAATTGGCTGTATGGCACCGGTTTTACCAGGTCCGCCTTTAAGCTATTTAGGCCTTGTTTTACTGCATTTCACGAAATTTGCTGACTTCTCAAATACCCTTTTAATTACCCTTGCATCTATCGTGGTAGTTGTTTCAATACTCGATTATATTGTTCCCATATGGGGAACCAGAAAATTCGGTGGTTCCAAATATGGCACACGGGGAGCTACTGTCGGACTTATAATAGGGCTTTTTCTTGGTCCGTTTGGTATTATTATCGGACCCTTCATAGGAGCGGTAGTCGGTGAACTTATTTTTAAGGACGATATGAAATACGCGATCAGAGCCGGATTTGGAAGCCTGTTAGGATTTCTCACAGGCATAGGACTTAAGCTCGCAACTTCGTTTGTGATAACATTCTATTTCGTTAAGGAGTGGATAAGATGACCTCATCCCTCATCTCCTTCTCCGATATTTACAAACCCTAACCCCATCCCTTCCCCGTAATTTTAAGGGGAAGAGAGTAAATCATTGATATATACAGTAATTACACTCCTCCCCTTATCCTTAAGGGGAGGAGCTGGAGGTAGGGTTGACTAATTAAAAGGAAGGATTTTAAAGTTAGGTCATCCAAGAGTTGCAACCATCACAGCTTTAATTGTATGCAGCCTGTTTTCAGCTTCATCGAAAACAATTGAGTGTTTTGATTCAAAGACATCCTCTGTCACTTCCATTCCATCGAGACCGAATTTCCTGAAGATATCCTCACCTACTTTTGTTTCCCTGTTGTGGAACGCGGGAAGGCAATGCAAGAACTTCACATCAGGGTTGCCGGTTTGTCTTATTACCTGACTGTTAACCTGATAGGGCTTCAACAGCTTAATTCTCTCCTCCCATACGGATTCTGGTTCTCCCATCGATACCCAAACATCAGTATAGAGGAAATCAACTCCCCTGACTGCTTCATCAACATTCTGGGTAATATTAATTTTCGCACCTGTCTCCCTCGCAATTGTTTTGCAGGTTACCACAAGTTCTTTTCCCTGCTGATAAGCTTTGGGTGCCGCAGTCCTGAAATCCATTCCCATCTTTGCCGCACCAACAAGAAGAGAATTTCCCATATTATACCGTGCATCTCCAAGATAGCAGAATGAGATCTTATTAAGAGGCTTGCCCGAATGTTCAATCATTGTCATAAAATCGGCAAGTATCTGCGTAGGATGAAATTCATTTGTAAGCCCGTTCCAAACCGGTACTCCGGCATAATTGGCAAGTTCCTCAACTATTGCCTGTCCATACCCGCGGTATTCAATCCCATCGTACATCCTGCCCAGTACCCTTGCAGTATCCTTCATCGATTCCTTTTGTCCGATCTGAGAACCGCTTGGACCAAGATAAGTTACATGAGCTCCCTGATCTATTGCTGCAACTTCAAATGCACATCTGGTCCGTGTTGATGATTTCTCGAAGATCAATGCTATGTTCTTTCCCCTGAGAAGTTGTTGCTCTGTTCCGGTATATTTGGCTTTTTTAAGATCAGCAGCCAGATTGAGAAGAAATTGGATTTCATCCGTTTTAAAATCGAGCAACTTTAAAAAATTGCGGTTACGAAGATTGACTGGCATGGTAAAAAAGGTTTAACGGTTTAACGGTATAAAGGCTTAACGGCTTTAAGGCTTCAGGGCGAAATGAAAAGAAGCTTTAGGGCAGAAAAGTCTATAATTGCTGCAAACAAAATTAATATATTTTTCCTTATGTTTATGCCATTACACCATAACGCCGTTACGTTGTTACACCTAGTTTTCATATTCCATAGTGATCTTTGATCCGTATTTCTTATCTGCAAGCTTGAATGCTTCAGTGATCACGCTCATTTTGCCTCCTTTTTCTATAAAATTGAGACAAGCTTCAATCTTGGGAGCCATGCTGCCTTTTGCAAACTGTCCTTCATTAAGGTATTTAAGAGTATCTGTATAATTGAGAAATTCCTTAATTTCCTGGTTGGGTTTTTTATAGTTGATATAGATATACGGAACATCTGTCAGAATATAGAATTCGTCAGCCCCGATCATTGAAGCAAGGAGCGAAGATGCAAGATCTTTGTCAATAACTACCTCGGCAGGCCTTACATCCTTCTTTTCATCGATATAAACAGGCACGCCTCCCCCTCCGGCTGCAATGACTATATTACCCTGCATCGCCAGGTCGCGTATTATCGGAAAATTCATTATATCAACCGGAGCAGGTGAAGGTACCACTCGTCTGAATCCTCCTTCAATCTTTACTTCCTCCCTGAATATCCAGCCCTTCTTTTCAGCCATCTTATCTGCTTCCTCTTTAGTATAGATTTTCCCTATCCTCTTTTGCGGATCAGAGAAAGCCTTATCATTCTTGTCCACGACAACCTGTGTGACAATGCAGATGACATTCTTGCGGATCCCGTGCCTGTTCAGCACATTTCTGAACATTCTCTCGACCATATATCCGATTCCTCCCTGTGAATCAGCCACACAAATATCAACAGGCATCTGGGCAATATTATATAATTGTTCGCCGGCGTCATTCCTCATTAATATATTTCCTACCTGTGGACCGTTTCCGTGGGTTATTACAAGATTATAGCCTTCGTTGATCAGAAAGATAAGATTTTCAAGCGTAAGCGTTGTATTCTCTTCCTGCTCATCTATTGTTCCGATCTGGTCACCCCGTAGCAAGGCATTCCCCCCAAGGGCAACAACTGCCAGTTTCTTTTTCATAATAATCAGTCAGATTTGTAATGTTTGAACGAAATCTCCGTTTCTAACCATAGTAAAAACTTGTTTCCTAAGGCACAAAGCTATTGATTTCTGAGAATTGGTCTGCAAAAGATTAATCCCCGGATCAAGGTAAGTTTATGTTAAAGAACATAATTTGGTTCTTTCCACATAATTATAACTGAGCCTGATACAAGTTAAAAAAAATAATTACATTTACATTTTTCAAGTTAAACTGAAGTTGGTGAGATCAGGAAAAACACTCCTTTTTGCATTCATAATTATACTTGTTACCTGTTCCTGCAATAAAACTGGAGGCAGACGCATGAACCAGGGGGAGATTCATTATGACGTTCAGTATGCCGGTCATGTTACTCTGATGCCAAAAGAGCTTATGCCTAAGGATCTTGTAGTCTCTTTTAAGGATGACAACATCATTTACGAGCTGATCTCTCCCTTTGGTAATTCAGGTATCACCAATCTGTCGAATCCTTCAAAGGAAATCTATGACACTTATCTCAGCCTCTTTACAATAAAATACTTTTACGCTTCAAAACCTGGTGAACTTTATCCTGGATTTGATGCAATGCGAGACATGGAGATCAAAAAAACATTAAAATCTGAAGTTATTTGCGGATTCAATTGTAAGAACGTTGAAGTCACCTTCCCGTTCGACCGTTCAAAGATCTATAATGTATGGTACACTAACGAGATACCTATCCGGAATCCGAATGCATCAACTCCTTTTAATCAGATCGATGGAGTGCTGCTTAGTTTTTTCTTCTTCATCGGCCGTTCCGAATTTCATTTCGAAGCCCAGAATATATACCGGAAAGAGATACCTGACAAAATTTTCGAAAGAAAAGAAAAATTCAAGAGAGTCTCCAAAAACGACATTACCAAGTTTATCAATAAGATGGTTAGCCTCTGACCAGAACGAGGTACGAGGTATGAGGTACAAGTAAAGTTTTTTCGCTCTTCTCTTCTCTTCCCCTAAAATTATTACCTTTGTGCAGTTTTTTCAGACTAGGGCTGAAGGAATAATCTATCTGACATGAAGAAAGAAGAGAACGGCAGGAAGGCATCAAAGACAAAGGCAAAATCAAGACCTTTTTTCACGGATGAGAGGTTAAAATTCATTTTCGGGATATTCTTGTCGGGAATCGCTGTTTATCTTCTTCTTGCATGTATTTCATACCTTTTCTGGTGGAAAACTGACCTGAGCCTGGCTGATTCACAGGTTGTATCAAATGCGGATGTGAATGTAAAGAACTGGTCGGGGAAAAGCGGTCATTTTCTTGCCAAGACAATAGTTGGATTTGGTTTTGGTTATGGGGCATTTTTCATTCCTGTAATAATTGGCGCAATTGGTTTATACCTTCTCAGGTTTCCAAAGATCAGCTTATGGAAGCTCATAGTAAAACTCACTTTTGCATCTATAATCCTTTCCCTTTTGCTTGGATTTATCTTTGGCAAGGCAGGAGGTTATCTTGGAAGCGGACCAGGTGGCGCCCAGGGTTTTAAGATCACTGAGTGGCTGAATTCATTTGCAGGGAAACCAGGTACCGGAATAATCCTGACCCTGCTTACCATTGGTTATCTTATTTTCGCCCTCAGGTTCAAGCCTGATACCTTTACAAAGACCATTCCCGCTACTATCAAAAGTGTTATTCCAGGAATGAAAAGTGATAATCTTCCTGTTGAGCCATCGGATGATAATACAAACAGCGAAGAGTCTTCGAATGAAAAGGATAAGGAGATTGATGATGAGGAGGACAGAGAAGTTGAGTTCGTTGTAAAACGTCCAACCGGAGAAGATTACGAAGAAGATTTCAGCCACGGATCTATCATTCATGTTATCGGCAAGAATGAACCTGTAAAGAGAACCCCTGCTGGCGTACCGATAGATATCAATAAACCTGCTGCCAACGACATACTTCCCGATCATGAGGTAGAGAAGTTAATGGAGAACTATGATCCCCGTCTTGATCTTTCGAGATATAAGTTCCCTCCGATATCAATTCTCACCGATCATAAATCTGGCCTCGAGTTTGACGACAATGAAGTTATTGAAAACAAGGAGAACATTATAAAAACGCTTGGAGATCATAATATAACAATAACTCATATTTCTGCCACAGTAGGTCCAACAGTAACCCTTTATGAGATTGTCCCTGACCGTGGAATACGGGTCGCCCGGATAAAATCGCTCGAGAACGACATTGCCCTTAACCTGTCGGCACTCGGTATCAGGATCATTGCTCCTATCCCCGGGAGAGGGACTGTCGGAATTGAGGTGCCTAACAAGAAGCCCGAGATTGTCTCAATGAAATCGCTTATAACATCAAAGGCATTCCAGGATTCAAAATTTGATCTTGCACTAGCACTCGGACGAACAATCACAAATGAACCTTTTATTGTGGACCTCACAAAAATGCCGCATCTTCTGGTGGCAGGAGCAACAGGTCAGGGAAAATCTGTGGGAATAAATGCGATAATAACATCTCTTCTTTATAAAAAACATCCGTCTGAAATTAAGTTTGTACTTATTGATCCCAAAAGGGTTGAACTACCGCTGTACGCGAAAATTGAAAGGCATTTTCTGGCAAAGCTGCCTGGGGAGGAGGATGCTATAATTACTGATACACAAAAGGTTATCAGAACACTTAATTCGCTCTGTATCGAAATGGATAACCGGCTTGAGCTTTTAAAAGATGCCCAATCGAGAAACATAAAGGAGTATAACGAGAAGTTTATAGCAAGAAGACTTAATCCTGAAAAGGGTCATAGATATCTGCCATATTTTATTCTTATAATTGATGAGTTTGCAGATCTTATCATGACTGCAGGAAGGGAGATCGAACCACCTATAGGAAGGATGGCACAACTCGCAAGGGCAATCGGAATCCACCTCATTATTTCCACTCAGAGACCCTCGGCCAATATTATTACCGGTTTTATCAAAGCCAATTTCCCGACAAGGATAGCCTTCAGGGTATTCTCATCCATTGATTCAAGGACGATACTTGATGCTACCGGAGCTGACAGACTTGTAGGCCGCGGTGATATGCTCGTCTCATCGGGCGCTGAACCTATTAGGGTACAATGTGCATTCATCGATACACCTGAAATTGAAGCACTGACCGATTTCATTGGTTCACAACAAGGGTACCCTGATGCCATGGCACTCCCGGAATATATTGATGACAGCGAAGGCGGAAGCCAGGAAATTGATCTTCACAAAAGGGACCCGATGTTCGAAGAGGCAGCCCGCCTGGTGATTCAGCATCAACAGGGGTCGACTTCTCTCATACAGAGAAAACTCTCGATAGGCTATAACAGGGCAGGAAGGATCATAGATCAGCTTGAGGCCGCCGGGGTGGTTGGACCATTTGAAGGAAGTAAAGCCAGAGATGTTCTTATTTCAGATTACACACATTTGGAACAGATTTTGAAGAGTCTTGATTAAAACTGAAACAATGAGGTCAATACTTACCGGTTTTTTTCTGACTCTAACAACCCTGCCTGCTATCGCACAGAATGATGCGGAAGCGATTAAGATACTGGACAAATTCTCGGCGATTGCACTTGGGGCTCCTTCAGTCTCAATGAAGTTCACAATGGAGGCAGTCGATCAGGTTGAAGGTACGAATAACAGCAGTTCCGGATCAATAATTTTCAGCAGGGACAGATACAGACTCGACATGCCTGACAATATCATCTGGTTCAATGGGGAAACCTCATGGAGCTTTCTTCCAGCTGAAAAAGAGGTTACAATAGCAAAGCCTGACAAAAAAGACAATTCATTTATGTCGAGACCTTCAGCTATATTCACAGTTTATAAAAAGGGGTACAAGATCAGGCTTCTGGAAGAAAAACCGAGTTCATATTTAATTGACCTCTATCCCGAGGATATCAATAGCGATCATATCAGGATCAGACTTTTTATCGGTAAGCCATTGTTTGATCTGAAAAGCCTCGAGTACAAGTATAAAAATGGAGTGACAGCGATTCTTACCGTTAAGGAATATGACTTGAAACAACAGCCCGATAATTCGGAATTTACATTTTCTTCCGATAAATACAAGGGGGTTGAAATTATCGATATGCGTTAACCCCTTGATGTCTCCCTTTCGGGGTAAGCGATCCTCGCATGATAAATATTTAACAGACGCTTAATAAAAACGCTCTTGATATCTGTTATATCTTTGAAAGTAAGGGGTGTATCGGAAAACTGGCCATCCTGCTCCTGAATATAAATGATCCTTTCAACAAGCTCACCTATGTTCTCTTCAGAATAGTTGGCCAGGCTCCTTGAAGATGCTTCAACAGCATCGGCCATCATTACAATTGCAGTCTCTTTTGAAAAAGGTTTCGGACCTGAATAAGCGAAGCTTTTCTCCATGTCGGTCCCTTTTGGATTCCTGTCAAGGAACTTCTTGTAAAAGAAATAAGCCATACCTGTTCCATGATGGGTTTGTATAAAATCAACTATTTGCGAGGGCAGATTGAATTTTCTTGCAAGATCTATACCCTTTTTCACATGTCCGGTTATTATTTCGGCACTTCTCAATGGATCGAGATGATCGTGCGGACTGAAACCTTCTGCCTGATTTTCAACAAAGTATTCAGCATTAAAAGTTTTACCTATATCATGATAGAGAGCCCCTGTTCTGGAAAGAAGATTATTGGCTCCTATTTCCCTTGCAGCCTCTTCGGCCAGATTTGCCACCTGGAGTGAATGCTGGAATGACCCCGGTGCATCCTCCGATAGTTTTCTCAGAAGCGGCTGATTTGTATCGGCAAGCTCAAATAACGTTGCGTCAGATAAAAACCTGAAAGTCTTTTCGAAAATAAAAATCAGAGGGTAACTCAAAAGAAGGAAAACTCCGTTCCCAGCAAACCAGATGTAGTTTTTCCAGTTCATGGTGGCCAGGTTTCCCTCCTGCATCAATCCAATTCCAAGATAAACGACCGAATAAGCCAGGAAAACCATCAAAGCCGCCGTAAACAGCTTTGCCCGCCGGTATACATTTGTAAGTGAAAATATTACTATTACACCTGCGATGAAACTAAGGAAAACAAATTCGAAAGAATTGGGGACAATAAAACCTGCGAGCATAATAGCAGTCAGATAAACAAAAAGTGCAAGTCTGGAATCATAAAACGTCCTTACGATTATGGGTATCAGAGCAAAAGGAACCAGGTAAACAACATTTCCCTGAATATATATCACAAGTCGTGTTATAATAATAAATAAAAGGATAACAAGAATTATGAAAAAGGTTTTATGCGATGAGCTGAGTACATCGAACCTGAAATGATACATAAAAAGATAAAGTGCAAGATAACATGCAGTTACAAGAATGAACCTGCCAAGCAGTATAAACCATTTGTCATTTTCGCCCAATCTTTTTTCATATTCACTCCTCATTGATTCAAGCATCATGAATTTGTCCTCGTCAACAATCTCCCCCTGCGAAATAATAAGCTCTCCCTCCTGAACCAGACCCCTGTTAATGCTTATCTCACTTACCATCTGGTTCCTTACGGCTGACGAAGTAGCTGCATCATAGAAAAGATTTGGCTTAATAAAATCATACAGGGCTACTTTTGACAGAAAATCGCTTAAAGATTTTCCCGAAACCAGAGAATGATGTTTTTCAAGTTCTGTTTTCTTCTCCCCTGCAAACTGGTAGGCACTTTTCTGAACAAAGAGAGAGCTGACTTTTTTCTGCTCTGCCACCCTACCGCTTATAATTGTAATTTCATCAGGCAGTTTTTCGAAAGGCATAAGTTCATTGGTTTCCAGTACTCCTTTTTGATATATGTCCGAAAGGATTGCATTTAGTTCCCTCTTAACTGAAACAAATCCCATCGGGTCGAGCTCTCGTGTTTCTGCTTCATGTTTATTCAGGAGATCATTGAGGTATTTATCCAATTCACCGATCTCGTTCTTTTCAACATCACTCTCCAGCTTGAAATAGGGAGAAAAGTTTTTAAGTATGCTGTCGCGTTCCGCGGTGACCAGGTTATCAGGCTTTTGCACTGGGAAATCCCACAATGCTATCAATGAAGAACCCAGCCATGGCTTGCCTTTCTGGAATTCATATCTGAATTTACCTTCGCGAGGAGAAATGGCAACAACGATTATTATACTTGCAGCGAAAAGGAGAAGGTGATAAAGATACTTCTTGTTGGTTTTGATCTCCGGGGGTCTTCTGGATTCAGCCATTATCGTTAGTATTAGATATACCTGATAATCATACTCAAAAATAGGGATAATTTTGATAAACCCGTCCCAAAATCCTCCAATGTTTTGACCTCTCTCCAACCTCCCGCCAAGGCGGGACAGGCTCTCCCCCAGGAGGGAGGGGCTTAAATATTGATTATAAGAGATTTACCCCCTTCTCTCCTGGGAGAAGGGGGTTGGGGGATGAGGTCGATCATCAAACAAAAGCAAACTGAGACAATTCATCATTAATTCGTAATTTTGGAGGAAAATTGATAAGATGGAAATATACATTTGCGAAAATGTTTTTGTTCCCCTGCGCTCAGGTCCTTCTCATAAGTCGGAGATGCTCAGCCAGGTTCTCTTTGGTGAGAAATACCAGATCATTGATCATATAGGCCACTGGCATAAAATTGAAACCCTTTTTGACAAGTACACTGGCTGGATTGATGAAGACCATATACAAAATTCACCGGGCAGGGAAGATACAAACGGTCAGGTTCTGAACAGGTCATTGCTCTGCCACAAGAGTGACAAAACAAAACTGGTTCTGGAAGCCGGTTGTGAGATTTATGAACCGGATTTTGAAAACAAGCTATTTTCTGCCGGTGAAAACAAATACTCAGCAGGCTCTGAATTCAGCCCTGCTTGTCTGAAAGTGAGCGAGTCACTGGCTGATACAGCGATGAAATTCATAAATAGTCCATATATCTGGGGAGGAAGAATTCCATCGGGGATCGATTGTTCAGGGTTTGTTCAGCTTGTTTACAAAATTCAGGGAATCAATATACCACGCGACAGCTGGCAGCAGGCGGAAGCAGGTGAAAGCGTAAGCTTTATGGAAGAATCGTTGCCGGGAGATCTTGTGCTTTTTGACGATGAAAGAGGAAAGATCACGCATGTCGGCATGATACTGGCACAGGGGCTTGTAATTCATGCATCAGGCAGGGTGAGGATAGATACAATTGATCACCAGGGGATATATAAACAGGAAATCGGAGGGTATTCGCATCGTTTGAGGGTGATAAAGAGGGTACTACACTAAAAGGAATTGTTTTAGAATTGTCTTGACTCTCAGTGAAATATCGCCACTCTACCCGGATATCTTCAGGGTAACCAGTTTTAATATCTCATCTTCCTCTGCA
>CAZCQC010000100.1:0-2675 GCA_964500155.1 uncultured Rikenellaceae bacterium
TAAGGATGAGGAACGGGCAAATGATATCGTGCAGGACAGCTATGAAAAATTATGGAGAAACGTGACGGAAATTCAGTTTCCTGTAGTTAAATCGTGGTTATTCACTACAGCATATCGCACAATGATTGATATTATACGGAAGGAAAACAGGATGACATCACTGGAAGACCATGATAATTACGATTTTATTTCGGAATCGCAATACAGCGACCTGAATGAAATACTGCATCTGGCGCTGGAACGTCTGCCTGAAAACCAGAAATCGCTTGTGCTCTTACGTGATTATGAAGGATACAGCTATAAAGAGATAGGTGAAATTACCGGATTGACCGAAGCACAGGTCAAGATCAATATTTACCGTGGAAGAGTGGCTCTTAAGAATTTTATAGTGAAAATTGAAACTGTGATTTAATTATGAAGCCCGACAGAACAAACTACGAAATTTGGTTCACCGACTTTCTCGATTGCAAACTCAGCGAAAAACAGGTTGAGGAGCTTAAGGTTTTTCTGATGGAGAATCCCGATCTGAATGAGGAATTGAACGGCCTCGCCACGGTAACACTTAATCCGCCCGATTTCACTTTCAGTGGAAAAAATGTGCTCGGTAAATCGCCCGATAACCTTTCTGAAGAACAATTTGAATACTTATGCATTGCAAGTCTGGAGAATGATCTTACTCCCGGGCAGAAATCGGAAGTGGATGAGCTGATCAGGCGGGATGAAATGAAAAGAAAGAGCTTTGATCGGATCCAAAAACTGAAGCTGAAGCCCTTATCAGCCAGTTATGCAGGAAAAAGCAAAATTAAAAAGCTAACAACCGGCCGGAAAATCTTCAGACTATCTGTCATTGGTTTAAGTGCAGCTGCAACCATAGCAATCATAGTCTCAATATTTCAGTTTATACCTGAAGATATTAAAAAGGAATCAATCCGGACCGCTCAAGTCATAAACCCGGATACTATTTTTATTAAGTCTGACCAGCCTGTTGCAATTAAAGAGCCTGAAATAAATACAATGCGTAATAGTAGCAGACCGGCTATCAGAAAATCAATCACTGAGATTTTAGTCAGCGAAGTGAATCTGGCAAAGACAGAACAAATTGACCATCAGGGACCGGATTCTTTCCCAATATTTCAGAAGCAGGAAGTCTTAAACTCGCTTAAGGTTGAAATCCCCGGGAACTTTATTTTGGCATACAGCCCTGAGTCTGGTTCTATCCGGATATATGATCCTGCTTATATCCCTCCTCTTATAGAATACAGAAGCAATGTTCAATTGTTTCTTGCCAGGTTGTTCCACGAAAAGATCATGAAGGACACTAATTCCGGAACAAGGCCGGTGGAATCATACGAAATAGCTCAGGCAGGAATTAAGGGTCTCAATAAATTGTTCGGCTGGGAAATAGCTCTTCAGAAAAACACAGATGAAAACGGAGATATCAGATCTTATAATTTCAGCTCAAGATTACTGAAGTTCAATGCTCCTGTTAAAAAGACGGTACAGGCTCTGTAACTTTTTAATTCCCGCATCCGTCCCAGCAATGAAAAACAACATAAAGGGTTAAAAGTCATGAAAAGAAATTCTATTTTAGTTTTAGTAGCAGCATTGACCTGCCAGGCCTTTACACTGCAGTCGCGGGAAATTACGGTCATCGAAAAGAAGCAAGGCTCCACAGCGGATACGAGTGATAATGTAACAATCATAATTGGGAATGATCTGTTCCGCTTTGACGGGAACGATTCGCTTGTAATTATAAAAATGGGCGACAGGGGATTGAATATCCAGGATTCACCCGAAGGGAAAAAATTTGATATTGAAAAATATGATACTGAATTACGTGATTTAGAAAATTATGATCCGGACATGAATTGGGAGTTGGATAGCGATAAGAACAAGAATAAAGTCAGGGATAGGAATCAGGAATGGGAAGAACAGGAACGCTACAGGGGTTCCAGGAATTTCAGAGGTCACTGGGCCGGACTGGAAGTAGGATTCAATAATTATCTTCATGTTGAATCAATGACGCTTCCGGAAGAAATTTCCTATATGTCTCTTAATACAAGCAGATCAAATTGTTTCAATCTTAATTTCTCACAGGTAAATATAGGATTCAGCAGGCATACCGGACTTGTCACAGGTATTGGTGTGAACTGGAATACCTACAGATTCGAAGGAATTAACAGTATAAATGTAGGTGCTGACGGCATTATTGAGTCACTTATGCCAGACAATACGGTACCTGTAAAAAAATCTAAATTCAATACTTTGTATCTTACCGCTCCCCTGATGTTTGAAGTCCAGATCCCTGCCGGGTACAACAGATTAAATATAGCCGCCGGGGTGATCGGTGGCGTAAAACTGAATGCATCGACAAAGCTTGTATATGAAGACGGAGAAAAGGTAAGGGCAAACGGCGAATACAATCTTAATCTCCTCCGTGGAGGATTAACCGCCAGAATAGGTTATGAGAATTTCATGATATACGGATCATATTATCTTACTCCCTGGTTCCAGGATCTGAAAGGTCCGAACGGGTATAACCTCGAACCTTTCGAAATAGGGGTGGCGTTTACGTTTAACGACTAGGGCAACAGGCTTCAGGTGACAGGCAATGGGGTAAAAGGCGGGAATGGAAAATGGTTTTTCTGACGCCTGAAGCCTGTTGCCTGTTGCCT
>CAZCQC010000101.1:0-2812 GCA_964500155.1 uncultured Rikenellaceae bacterium
CAGGACAGGTGACACTTCCCTTGATTCCGAAGTAAAAAAATATATTGCTGACAAGTACAAAAAACCGGGTGAGGTTTTCCTGGGAGTTGTTCACAGACTCGATCGTCCGGTGGGAGGGGTGATGTTGTTTGCACGGACATCAAAAGCACTCGAGCGTCTGAATGAAATTTTCAGGACCAGGGAAGTGAGGAAAACTTATCTTGCAGTGGTTAAAGAGAGACCACCTGCCGATGAAGCGGTTCTGACACATTTCCTTAAAAAGAATGAGGTACAGAATAAAACCTATGTATATGATAATGAGGTTAAAGGATCGAAGGAAGCATCGCTTTCATATAAACTGGCTGGCAGATCTGAACGTTTTTTTCTTCTCGAAATAGAGCTTCATTCTGGCAGACATCACCAGATAAGAGCCCAGCTTGCGCATATAGGATGTCCGATCAAAGGTGACCTGAAATACGGTTATCCAAGGTCAAATGAAGATGGGAGTATCAGTCTTTTCGCCAGAAGATTGGAATTTATTCATCCTGTCAGGAAGGAAAAAATAACAATTGTAGCCCATTTTCCTCAGGGAGATGTCTGGAAACTCTTCAGTAATGCTGAGGTATAAAAAGAAAATGAGCCGGAAATTCCGGACTCATTTTCGGTTGTCATGAAAGCATAAACAAAAACAAAAAACTAGTTCTTCTTAATTATCTTCTTCTCTACCTCTTTTACAGCAGATCCCGATTTTTCATTTTTAACCCCTAGCTTCTGTTCGATCTCCCTGGCAATTTCCTGAACTTTAACCTCATCGTTTCCTTCTATTGAAACGGTAATACCATTTTTTGCAATGACAATTTTGGTCTCGTTCAAATCATTGTCGAATTCGTCATCGCTTACCATCACATCGAATGTCTCATCTCCGGTGCTACTGTCCATTTTGTGTTTGTTGATGTAAACATACTGATGTTCAGTATTCTTACCATCTTTGTCAACATGCGCAATAACCTTGATCTGTTTACTTGGATTACCATCAGGATCGGAGTCATTTTTACCGATATAGATCACATTCCCTCCCTTCAAGATGATTGAATCCATTGTACCGGTACCTGAAAATGTAGTATCGATGACGACTTTGGTTCCGGATTTATCAGCAATAACTACTTTTACCTTTTGTTCATTCTTTTTCTCCTGTCCGAGAGTTAAAGAAAGCGGAAGAAAGCTGATAAATAAAATTGAAATAATTGTTTTCATTCTTCTCATGGCTGCTTTTTTACAACGATTACATAGCAAAAGTACCTTACCTGAACTCAAACAGAGTTAAGATCAGGTTAATAAGAGTTAAGGAAAAGTTAAAACATTATAATGAAATTAGGTAAAAACTTAAATTTGTGCCATGAGCAAGAATAAGTTCATCGGTTTGATTTTAATGATGCTACTTTCGTTGACAGGTATTATCTGGGTGCAGATAGTATGGATCAGGAACGCATTGAATATAAGAAATGATATTTTTAACAGGGCTGTCTTTGCAGGACTTAATGATGCCGCCGCCGCAATTGAATCAAACCGTAAAATGAGTTTTTTTTTCGATTCACCCATGTCGTTGAATCCATCGGCAGGTGATGTAACGTCATATTTAAGGGTGGGCAGTTACTCATCAAGTGATGGAAAAAACTACAGTTATAGCGTTACAAGTCAGTCAGTTACAGGAACTGTCGATTCGAGTGGCAACATAAAGCTGAACGAACCTGTAATAACAAGAACGGATACTACTTTCTATTCCGGGTCAGGAACTCCGTCAATCGATCTTTCTCAAGGAAAAGGTGATTTAATCATTTCCGGAAATAACAAATCAGAGCAAGCCGGACAAGAGCCATTACCAGTAAACAGGAAAGCCTTTATTGACAGGGTAAGAAAAAGAGCAAACGAATTCCAGAATATGAGCGATCAGATGATTGCTGAAGTTTATCAGTGGGAAAAGACAATGGCTTTGGATAATAATGAGGTTAACTTTGCTCTCACCCGATCATTCCACTTTTCCGGAATTGAGATCCCTTTCGAGTTTGCCGTGATAAGAGACGGGAAGGTGCAGGAGGGAACATTTAAAAGGTCGGGAAGAGGTGAATTCCTGAAAAGCAATTACATGGTTCAGTTATTTCCTGATAATATTCTGAATCAGAACCTTATCTTATCAGTGATCTTTCCTGAAAGAGCAAATTATGTTATTAGTTCGATTGGATGGCTTCTTGGCGGATCATTGCTCTTTTCATTCATTATCCTTGCTACTTTTGCCCTGAGCCTTTTCTTTATTATAAGGCAGAAAAAGATTTCAGAAATGAAGTCAGACTTCCTGAATAATATGACACACGAATTCAAAACACCTATTGCCACAATCTCACTTGCTGCAGACACTATAACAAATCCCAAGGTCATTAATGATGAAGCAGGCATCAGGCACTTCATCGGGATGATCAAAAAGGAGAATAGCAGGATGAACAAAAAAGTTGAGACTATTCTTCAGATAGCCTCCCTGGATAAGAAAGAAATCGATTTCAAATTTGAAAATGTTTCCATGCATGCAATCATTGAAAGGGCTGTTGAAACTATTGAGATCCAGGTGCATCAGAAAAACGGTAAGATCAACCTTAATCTAAATGCTTCCGAACCGATTATTTATGGCGATTATGAGCATCTTACCAATCTTGTTAATAATCTGCTGGATAATGCACTAAAATATTCACCTGAGTCTCCTGACTTAACCGTGGAAACAAAGAACAATGAACGTGGGATTATCTTATCTGTTGAGGACAAAGGTATCGGGATGACAAAAAGT
>CAZCQC010000102.1:0-5447 GCA_964500155.1 uncultured Rikenellaceae bacterium
AACTATTGTTTATTATTTATCTTTCGCTTTCAATAATTGCAATTGATATTTTATGGAGAATCAAAACAAACCAGTATTTGTAACTGGTGGTACAGGGTTATTAGGAAGTCATCTGATTTATATGCTTATATCCCAGGGTGATCGGGTCAGGGCAATTCACAGGAAAACGAGCGACAGGGAGATCCTTGAAAAAGTCATTGGTTATTATAAGGGTGACGCAGATAAGCTGCTCAAACTCGTTGAATGGATAGAATGCGATATTTGCGATTATGACCAGCTGGCACAGACAATGCCGGGAGTTGAGATTGTTTATCATTGCGCAGCAGCTGTCTCATTCGAAAACCGGCATAAAGATTACGTTCTGGACAATAATATTAAGGGAACATCCAACATTGTAAAAGCTTGCTTCACGAACAAAATAAGAAAACTGTGTCATGTAAGTTCAAATGCCGCCCTTGGTGCTTATGATGGTGAATCGATGGTAAATGAAACCCATCGATGGGATGAGGAAGGTTACCGGTCGCCATACGGCACCAGCAAGTTTTTATCGGAGAAAGAGGTATGGAAGGCGATCAGCGACGGACTGAACGCAGTGATTGTTAATCCGACAATCATTTTAGGACCAGGTGGATGGAACCGAGGGTCTTCATCATTTTTTTCTAAAATCTACAGCGGGTTACTTTTTTATACGACCGGGACAAATGGATATGTCGATGTTAATGACGTTGCTAAAGCGATGATTACCCTCATGAGGAGCAATATCTCAGGGGAACGGTTTATTGTAAACGGTGAGAATCTTACTTACAACCAGTTCTTTACCATGATCGCAAGAAGACTGAAAGTAGGGAGCCCATTTATCAAAGTGCCAAAAGCATTGTCATATCTTGCTATGCCCGTGGTTTCGATACTTGAATATTTTTCAAAGGGGAAAACAACTCTGACAAAGGAGATGTTAAAAGTTGCCTGGTCGCGGATAACGTATGATAACAGCAAGCTGATCAGATACACTGGGTTTTCTTTCACACCTATTGAGAGAACTGTTCAGTCAATCGGGGAGATATTTCTGGAAGACATGAGAAAGATACCTCGCTGACGCTCGGAATGACGGTGCCGTTTTGAATGATTCTGGATTATGATCCCAGTAACTTTTTCAGATCATTAATCTGGGCATCCCAAAGGTAGATGGCATCTTCCTTTTCATCGGGTTCGGCGAAGTCAGTGATAAGAAGAGCGAGGTCGCCGGTAATATCGTGAACAATGATTTTGAATTCAAAGAAAGCGGTTTCCTTATCTCCTTCATCATCGTCCCATTCAAAGCGGACAAGTCTGTTTTCCTTAACAGCTGCAACCCTGGCCTTTGATTCTGTTTTACCCCAGTGGAAAGTAAAATTTTCCCCATCAACCAGAACATTGTCGGCAAACCATTCGCCAAGTCCCCCTGGTGTACTAAGACGTGAGAAGAGAACCTTTGGCGAGCAGTTAAGATTGTATTCCAGGTCGTATTTTATTCTCATTAAGACAATCGTGTCTGATGACTACTATTTTGCAATATAGTAATAATTATTAAAAGAAAAATGTCATATTGGAATTTTGGCATTTACTGTTTATATTTGCACCCGCAAAACTTCCGCCTTTGCCAAGGCTTCGGTGGACACGGCGAGATAGCTCAGTTGGTTAGAGCGCATGATTCATAATCATGAGGTCCGGGGATCATTCCCCCGTCTCGCTACGAAAGAGTTCGGTCAAAAACAGAGCTCTTTTTTATTTTAGAAATTCTATTAGTCCCGTTCCGTACAGGCGGAACGAGGATTCACGAAAATCTATAACCACCTTCAGCAGTAAGGTTTTCGGGGTTAGAGCGTCCCGATCGAAGATCGGGAAGGTCCGGGGATCCCCGATTCCATCGGGGCAGGCTATTCCCCCGTCTCGCTACAAAAGAGTTCAGGTAGAAATATCGGGACTCTTTTTTTATATTAGCATAATGAAATATTACCTGTATATTCTTTACAGTCAATCCCGTGACAGGTACTATACCGGGTATTCACTCAACCCGGAAGAAAGATTAGTTGAACATAATCTGGGTGCCACCACCTCAACAAGAACCGGAAGACCATGGAGATTGGTTTACACTGAGGAATTCGAAAATAAAAGTGCGGCTATCAAACGGGAGAAAGCTATAAAAAGAATGAAAAGCCGAAAGTACATAGAAAACCTTATTAATTCAAATGGTTAGAGCGTCCCGATTTCATCGGGAAGGTCCGGGGATCCCCGATTCCATCGGGGCAGGCTATTCCCCCGTCTCGCTACGTAAGAGTTCGGTCAAAAACTGAGCTCTTTTTTATTTTGAAATTCTATAAGTCCCGTTCCGCACAGGAGGAACGAGGATCATCGAAAATCTGAAACCACCTTCAGCAGTAAGGTTTTCGGGGTTAGAGCGTCCCGATTTCATCGGGAAGGTCCGCTGTGTAAGTAGGCTGGAATAAGTTATAGAATGATCAATAATCCTTAATACAACGGATTGAGAATCCTCCATTTTTGGGATCGCTATCTCTGTTAATTTTCTCATAAAGGTTATCAATTCCATAATCCAAAGCGGAAGATGTACTATTCTCAGATGAACTCCAGAAATCTGCCACTTCTCTCAAACGACCAAAGAGACCATTTGAATAACGAAAACCACCTGGGAGGGCCGTATAGTCTGTTTCATTTGTTGCTCCATAATTTGGGCTGGCCCAATGCTCAGTACCGGCTTCTTTTAGTTTACCACCCGCCACATTCATACCACTTAAATATTCGTTTATTAATGTGGTCCAATCAGTATCAGTAGGCACATGCCATCCAACGGGACATAATTTACCTGTGTTTACAGCATACCAGTTATATAATCCCCCAAATATGTTTTTATTTGAGGCTGAATCGTTGTTAAACCAGCAATATCCCGGTGTTTTTAAGTTACTCCATTCAGTATTATCTCTAATATTGTATATGAATGAGCCATCATTGTATTTAGTAGTTCTAAGGTTTTCTTTCATCCATAATTGTGTCCTAATGATCACTGTATTATATTCATTGCCATCGATATCATTTACTTTTTTTGGAAAACAATCTGTATTCAATGGCTCAACATTAAATATCCTGACATTTGACCACTCACCCCATTCTCCATTTAATAAAGCTCTTACTTTCCATGTCCAGCCAAGTCTTAATTGGTATGCAATCCATGCATTTCTTTGGGAAAACAGGTATTCGGAATCAGTTATAATGATATCAAGCGTAGGATTTTTTGCACCAGGATATTTAACATATAAATTATAAGATGTAGCATTGGGACAATTGCTCCAATCAAAGAACCACGACATAATTTCATCAATTCCATTACAGCCATTATCAAGCACACCATTATTTCCTGGTGAAATTAAGTCGGGGGAAATGCAATTTGTTGTAAAACAAACCTGATCTCCATAAGCCGTTCCAGCATTATTTGTTGCATAAGATCGTACATAATATGTCGTTCCATGCTGTAATCCGGTAATACTGCTTATGAAGATTCCAATTCCATTTCCATCATTGGTTTTATTCCCACTTATTGTTGGATTTGACATTAAGTTCCAACATATGCCTCTTGCAGAAATTGCTCCTCCTCCATCTGAAGTAACATTTCCTCCTGCGATTGCATTCGTTGCCGTAATCATACTTACAGCGGTAGTCGTCAATGCAGCCAGAAGGATAGGATTTGTGGTGAATGAAACCTCATTACCATAGCTTATTCCCTGACTGTTTAAAGCCCAGGCACGTACATAGTATCTGGTATTAGCTGTTAAACCGGTTAAATAACTGGTAAAAATACCAGTACCTGCTCCATCCCTTGAATGATCCGAGGCTGTAGTAGTAGTAGTAGGATTTGGACCGGTTCCCCAGCATAGTCCGCGTTTAATAACTTCAGATCCTCCATCATCTTTTACATCACCACCTGATATTGCGGTTGTTTGGGTTACTTCAGATACGTTAAAGGTTGTAACCACAGGCGGAGTCAGTTCTTTGCAGGATTTTATCATAAATAATATGATAAGAAGAATCAAAATCAGTGCTATTTTCTGAAGGTGTTTCATTAATTAATTCATTGACAAAACTTTTCACAGAGTTGATAATCAACAAAGTTACACCAGCAAAAAGTCAAAGTCAATTTTATTTTATAAAAGCCCCGGATTGATGAATTCCGAAGCTGACTTGCGAAAGTCGGTCTCATCATGCTATGTTTGAACTCTAAAAATAAGAACCTCCGGGGCCAGGTGCATATTTTATTTTTGCATCAGAAGGTCCCCGGAGCCGATTTCCAAAGGTTAAGCTGTCAAAGTTAATACCTGACGTTTATTGTGTCTTTTTATTTCCAAAGATTAAAATCTGATGGGACGTTTACTAAATTTACAAAGTGTTTCCTGTGATAACTGCCTTATACCAAAAAGGAGCGTCCTTCTCAGCAAAAGCCCATGTACCTTGAAATGGAATTTTTTCTATACATAATCCAAAGCTAATATTGAGAACTAAGATATATAACTGATACACAGTCTATTTTGATTAACATTGAAGCGCAAGTGACCAACAGGTTTTTGTTATCGTTAAAAAGAGTAACAGAGTGCCGGGTTGTGTCATAGGTGAATTCATTTGAGAACACTTACCCTATAATGACTGACTCCCGTAACATTTTTCATTACCTTTGTGTATTGTGAAGGATAAGGAAATAATGGAAAAACCAATCAAATATGTCCGTGTAAATATCTACACCTGGATTGGGACTCAGGTAAACGTTCCTGATGAGGAGGTGCGGAAGAAATTCTTTGAGAATCAGAAACTCTCTCCCTATTACAACCCTAAAAAATTCTTTACTATTAAATAGTTGGAATAAGCAGTAACCCGGACAAGTTCCGGGATTTTTTATTCCACGTGAAATCAATTTATTTATAACTTAACGATTCTAATCTTCAAAATTATGCCTGCATGAAAAAAAACTCAATTGCTTTTTTCCTCCTGCTTGTTTCTTCATTTAATTCTTCCAGATGTCAGGATATAAATATTTCAATTTCAATAGATAACAAAAGTTTTGATCCTTCAACAACACTCTGGTACAGATCTCCGGCTTCGGTATGGGAGGAAGCCCTCCCTGTAGGAAATGGTCGTCTTGGAGCAATGGTATTTGGAAAATACGGAGAAGAAAGAATTCAACTTAATGAAGAGACATATTGGTCGGGAGGTCCTTATTCAACTGTAGTTAAAGGTGGGTACAAGGTATTACCGGAAATTCAGAAGGATATCATTCAGGGGAATCCAATTAAGGCACATAAGCTTTTTGGAAGATATCTGATGGGTTATCCTGTTGAACAGCAGAAATATCAGGCTCTTGCAAATCTCATTCTTTCATTTAAAAATGAGAAGGGTGTTGACAGCTATAA
>CAZCQC010000103.1:0-3661 GCA_964500155.1 uncultured Rikenellaceae bacterium
ACCTGCGAAATAGATCCTTTGCCTGCTACACATGGATCGGCACTTTTCACAAGAGGAGAAACACAGTCACTCACAACAGTAACTCTTGGAACAAAACTAGATGAAAAGATAATAGATGATGTCCTCAACAAGGGAACCGAAAAATTTACTTTACATTATAATTTCCCGCCATTTTCGACTGGTGAGGCAAAAGCTGCCAGGGGAATCAGCCGCAGGGAAATTGGACATGGCAATCTTGCCCACAGGGCATTGAAGAACATGATGCCTCCCGATGCTGAGAATCCTTATGCCATAAGAATTGTTTCTGATATTCTTGAATCAAACGGATCATCATCAATGGCAACTGTTTGTGCCGGAACCCTTGCACTTATGGATTCAGGGATCAAACTCCGCAAACCGGTTTCAGGTATAGCAATGGGGTTAATAACTGACAAAAATTCAGATAAGTATGCAATCCTCTCTGATATTCTTGGTGATGAGGATCACCTTGGTGACATGGATTTCAAGGTGACAGGAACCCGTGATGGAATTACAGCAACCCAGATGGATATAAAGGTTGAGGGATTATCATTTGAAGTCCTGACAAAGGCTCTCGAACAAGCTAAGGCTGGCAGGCTGCATATCCTTGATATAATGAGGGAAACAATTGCAGAACCAAGGCCCGAACTTAAACCTCATGCTCCGAGGATAGAAATGCTAACCATTCCGAAAGACATGATCGGCGCTCTGATTGGTCCGGGCGGGAAGGTCATACAGGAGATCCAGCGTGAAACGGGCACAACTATTATTGTGGAAGAGGTCGACGGGCATGGTGATGTGAATATTTTTGGGGAGAACAAAGAAGCCATTACTGCAGCTCTTGCATGGGTGAGAAAAATTGTAACTGTTCCGGAAGTTGGCCAGGTTTACAAGGGCAAAGTTAAAACAATAGTTCAGTTTGGAGCGTTTGTGGAAATTCTTCCAAACAAGGATGGACTGCTTCATATCTCGGAAATCGACTGGAAGAAGATAAGAACGGTTGATGAAGTTTTAAAGGAAGGTGATGAGATTGAAGTTAAGCTTATTGATATTGATCCCAAGACCGGTAAGCTTAAACTCTCAAGAAAAGCTCTGCTCCCAAGGCCATCAAGGGAAGAGTAGTGGTGTTGCAGGCAACACACTTACCATTATATTGATAATATTGCGGCCATTTCATATATTTGATCTGTTATCGTAACCCGATGGAGGTCAAATACAATTACGTAGTTATTGAGGGCAATATCGGTGCAGGGAAAACTACTCTTGCAACCAGAATTGCCGAGCAGTTCAATGCACGCCTTGTACTTGAACAATTTGCAGATAATCCTTTCCTTCCGAAGTTTTATTCCGATCCTGATAAGTATTCATTTCCCCTGGAGCTTTCATTTCTTGCAAGCCGGTACAAACAGCTTAATGATGAACTCGGATCCCAGGATATATTCAAAACTTTTACTGTCGCCGATTATTACTTCATGAAATCACTTGTGTTTGCGGCTTCAACACTGACAGGAGATGAATATAACCTTTACAGGCAGATCTTTTACATAATATACAGCTCACTCCCAAAACCAGATATTTATGTATATCTTCATATAAGTACGGAACGGCTGCTTAAGAACATTTATAAACGGGGCCGGGAATATGAAAAATCTATAACCGGGGAATATCTCCAGAAAATTCAGGACAGTTATTTCACGTTTTTCAGGCAGAATCCGGAAAACAAATATCTTATAATTGATATAAATGAGATAGATTTTGTTGCTGACAAAAACCATTATTCGAAAATGATCGACACCATTTTTTTAACCGATTACCCTGTCGGATTGAATAAGGTGATACTGTAAGTATTCTTATGAATAACAATTTAGAAAAACTCAGCTAAAAAACAAATTATATCAGTTTGCAGATGCGTGAATAGTGTAACTTATTAATATAATTATATAACACTTATTTTCCCGGGAATGTCCAACTTTGTTCTGCGAACATTGAATTTACATTCTGGCAATGGTTAATGAATACAAAATGGATGAATTATTTATCTGATTGATCTTCAATAGTATGTGTACTTTGAACTGTAAATATTATCAATCATTGCAGGTAGTCCTATTGTTTTATTTAATTTTATCATAAATTTGCACTTATATTGAAACTTTAATATTGTATTTAACGTAAAGAACCAATACGGATATCATAAACAAACAACATTTAAATTATGAAAAAAATCAGAAGCTATTTTATCCTTATCCTCGCAGCTGCTTTTTTAGCAAGTTGCAGCGGTCTGAATAAAATGAAAAAAGAGGCTGGCGACATCAAGTACGAAGTTACCCCCAAAGTTCTTGAAGCACACGGCGGTCTTGTAAATGTAACAATCAAAGGCACGTTCCCCGAGAAGTATTTCAACAAAAAAGCTACTCTTGCGGTAACTCCGGTTCTTACCTACACCGGCGGAGAGACTGCTTTTGACAAAGTACAGGTCCTGCAGGGAGAAAAAGTAACTGCAAATAACAAAGTGATCACTTACACTGGTGGTGATTTCACTTACACAAGTGCAATTCCCTACAAGGATGCGATGAAGATGTCGGAGCTGGTTCTGAGAACCACTGCAAGTATAAAGGATAAAAATCTCGACTTTGAACCTGTTAAACTTGCTGACGGTGTTATTGCCACATCAACGCTTGTTGAGAAGCATTCCAGGTCAATCTATATGAAAGACAATTATGTCAGAATTACCCCCGAAACTAAGGTAGCTGATATTAATTATGTTATTAATCAGGCAACTATCCGTAGTACAGAGCTTAAAGGTGAGGATGTAAAACTTCTGAAGGAATATATTTCTACAGTAAGCACAGATCCAAACAAACAGCTGAAAGGTGCTGTTGTCAGTTCATATGCTTCTCCTGATGGTAAATTTGATGAGAATGAAAAACTTTCTGGTAAGAGAGGCACGACTGCCGACAAATTAATAAAAGGAGAATTTAAGAAAATTGAAGCTGCTAACGCTGACGGTTTCTTTAGTTCACTTACCACAGCCGAAGACTGGGACGGATTCAAAACCGAAGTTGAAAACTCAACTATTCAGGACAAGGATCTGATCCTCAGGGTTCTTTCTATGTATTCCGATCCCGAAGTTCGTGAGAAAGAGATCAAAAATATGTCGTCAGCATTTGAAGCTCTGAAAACTGATGTTCTTCCGAAACTGAGAAGATCTAAAATGATGGTTAATGTTGATAATATTGGCCGGAGTGATGAACAGATACTTGCACAGGCTAAATCTGATCCTAAAGTCCTGAGCCTTGAGGAGATCCTTCATGCAGGATCACTTGCAACGGATGCCAACGATAAACTTGCCTTCTTCAAAGCTGCTGCTGATAATAATCCTAAATGTGTCCGGGCTCACAATAATATGGGATGCGCTCTGCTTGCCCTGGATAAGGCTGATGATGCCCTTGCTGCTTTCGATAAGGCCAAAGCTCTTCAGAATAATGATGTTGTTAAAAACAATACAGGCTTTGCATATCTTGTAAAAGGCGATTTAGTAAAAGCTGAAGAACTTTTCAACTCAATGACTGCAGCTACCACCGAATCAAAATGGGGTCTTGGAGTTATTGCAATAACAAAAGGTGAATATGACAAGGCAGTAAAC
>CAZCQC010000104.1:0-6607 GCA_964500155.1 uncultured Rikenellaceae bacterium
CAAATGGTCTTTACTACCAAACACAAGCTGATACAAAAACTGAGTATAGGTTGACATATTTTTCCACAATTAGCACAGGATTAAAATTAGGAAAATATTCTTAAATCAGCAAATTCAACCCACTCCGGGGTTGATAAAAAACAGATGAATCCTACCCCGGATGTAACCGGGGATATTGGACTTGAAAACCTCCGGTTTTAAGTTATAGAATAACTAATAAAACATAAATAATTTAACTGGATATTAATATGTTAGCAAGATGTGTATAAGGGGAAGCTAACACATAAGGGGAAGGGCTGGGGTCAGGGTTTATTTAATTCCCACAGCACTATACCGGCACTGATTGCGATATTGAACGAATGCTTGGTCCCGAATTGAGGTATCTCAACACACATATCGCACAGGTCAATGACTTTTTGATCGACACCGTTCACTTCATGCCCGAAAACAAGAGCATATTTCTGTCCGTTTTCAATCTTAAGATCCTGCAACTGAACAGCCCCATCAGCCTGCTCTATTCCTATTATTTTGTAACCCTCTGTCTTCAGATCAGATACCGCTTCTGTCGTTTTTTCATAATAATTCCATTCAACTGATTCGGTAGCACCCAGAGCGGTTTTCTGTATATCTCTGTGCGGAGGTTTTGGTGTTATCCCGCATAATATAATTTTCTCTGTAAGGAATGCATCAGCTGTTCTGAAAACCGATCCTACATTATTATGACTTCTTACATTATCGAGGACTATAGCAAATGGCGATTTCTCAGAGTTCCTGTACTCAACAATGCTTTTCCTGCCCAGTTCGCTGTTAAGAAGTTTCCTCATCCTTTTTTATGCTAAAATAGGTAAAATATCCTTTTATTTTTCTAAATTTCCATCATTGACGTGTATGCCAGATTCCAGTATTTAAAATAATTGCTTAAGCATGAACATTCATGAATTCCAGGGGAAATCGCTCCTGAAAGCTTATAATGTAGATATTCAGGAAGGATTCGTTGCAGAAACGGCTGATCAGGCAGTTATGATAGCCAGACAGATGCAGGAGAAATTCAACACCGGGTGTTTTGTGGTAAAAGCACAGATACATGCAGGTGGAAGGGGTAAGGGTGGCGGAGTAAAACTTGCAAAATCGGTTGATGAAGCCGGTATTGTTGCAGGCAGGATGCTGGGAATGAATCTGGTTACACCACAGACAGGACCAGCAGGGAGGAAGGTTAATAAAGTATTGATAGCTCAGGATGTTTACTACCCCGGAGAAACTGAACCCGAGGAGTTTTACATAAGTATCCTGCTGAACAGAAAGACCGGAAGATACATACTTATGTATTCACCCGAAGGAGGAATGGATATTGAACAAGTCGCAGAAAAAACACCCGGCCTGATATTTACAGAAGAAATCTCCCCGTTGACTGGACTTCAACCCTTCCAGACCAGAAAAGTAGCTTTCAATCTTGGTCTCAGGGGAAACGCATTTAAAAATATGCTAAAGTTTCTTGATGGGATCTATGAAACCTTCATTAACTGCGATGCTCAGCTCCTTGAGATCAATCCGGTTCTTAAAACAAGCGACGAAAGAGTCCTGGCGGTTGACTGTAAATTTATACTTGATGATAATTCGCTTTTCCGACATATTGAACTGGCACAGATGAGGGATATTAATGAGGAAGATCCTGTTGAAGTTGAAGCAGGCAAATACAATCTGAATTATGTCAGACTCGATGGTAATGTCGGCTGTATGGTTAACGGAGCCGGGCTTGCAATGGCTACAATGGATATAATAAAGCTCTCAGGCGGATCTCCGGCAAATTTCCTCGATGTCGGAGGCGGGGCAAATAAAGATACCGTTGAAGCCGGTTTCCGGATTATTCTAAGGGATCCTGCTGTAAAAGCAATCCTGATTAACATTTTCGGAGGTATTGTCAGGTGCGACAGGGTGGCCAACGGAGTCGTTGAAGCTTATAAATCGATAGGTGAAATAAAGGTGCCGGTAATAGTAAGACTGCAGGGAACAAATGCCCTTGAGGCAAAAGAGATAATCGATAAATCAGGGTTAAGCGTTATTTCCGCAACATCATTCAGAGAAGCTGCGGAGAAGGTAGGTAAAGCCCTCTCAGCCAAATAACCTGAGGTTTAACTACATCTGGAGTCTAATGCTTATGTGACTCGTCGCAATAAGGCTTATTGCATGAGCGGCCGCATCTGCACAGATACACTTCATCAGGGCTGTCGGAAATATCTTTTTTCGAATCCTTTAAAATGATATGCCCTGTTACCTTAAGAGGCCCGCCATCGATAACCTCAACTAATGCATAGGATTTATTATCTGCGTCTGTTTCCATATAGTTTATTTATCTTCAAAACCTATTTTTCTGTGTGTCCCGTCGCAGAAAGGCATTTGATTGCTGGCCCCGCACCGGCATATTGAAATGATCCCGTCCTTCATTTCTTTGTTATTGCCGCTATACTGAAAATTAAAGTCGCCTTTAATGACTATCGGACCATCCATCATGATCTTTACCGAAACAGGATTTTTTTCGAAGACCTTTTCATTTTCTGTTAATAGCTCCGGCCTTCTGAATATAACATGATTTGTCTGGTCAGGGCTTATTTCCTTGTTTTTCTCATCATCATTCCACTTCCATGTAAGTGCTTCAGTCGGACACATGTTTACCACTTCAATAATCCTGTCAGTTGTGCTTCCGTTCATATCAACCCAGGGCCTCCTTCCCGGATCAAACACTTCAATAAGTTCCCTGTAGCAATATGAAGCGTGGACACAGGCATCCGGTTTCCAGTAGACTGTTATGTCATTATTCCTGTATCGCCTTCCTCCTGTAAAAGTATTTTTCCCTTTTTCCATCTCATCATGGCATTTGTTTGCAATTTAATATATTTTGTGCAATAAATTGTTCATATCTTGAAGTCAGGTAATAGACGAATTTTTATCTTTGAGCCTTAGATGAAGATTGAAAGTTAATTAGGGGTTTGAATCTAAGTTTTTTTTCATGGAAAGGCGTTTCAGGTCAGTTGTAACCAGAGTCTACCGAAGGTTACTGCTCTTTATTTTCATCATGATTACCATGATGGCTTTTTCTGCTCTGTCAAATGCCTCGGTCCTGCCCGGAATTGTTTCAGAATCAACAGGGTCTTATCCGGTCCTGTCTATTTCCACGCTTGCTTTCATAACTACACTCACCGGAGCTTTGATTATATTGTTTATCCTGATCCTGATCTTTTCGTCCAAGCTCAGAAATGCAAACAGGGAGTTAAAAGAAAGAAACAAACAGATTGAAGAGATTAATGCTAATCTTCAAAGGACTAATAAGGACTTGTCGATCGAGAAAGAAACCATGACCCGCGAATACTCTTATTCGGAGATGTTCTACAGAATGCTTGTACAGTCGGCTGACGACGGGATCTCTTTCTATGACAGGGACTGGAACCTTAAGTATGCAAATGGCGCCTTTTATTCAATGATCGGCCTTACAAGGGAGCAATACAATGCCTTAAAACCCGGTGAGTTTGTTCATCCCGATGATGTGGTATATGAAAAGACCAGGACCGAAGCACTTCAGAAAGACGGATTTTTTGAAACCGAACTCCGGCTTAAGCATAAGGACGGACATTATGTGAATCTTTCAACAAGATCGGTGACTGTGAAAAATGAGAATGCTGATATAATAGGTGCATTAACAATTTCAAGAGATATAACTTCTCTTAAAAAAGTACATGAAGAACTTGTTAAGGCAAATGTAGATGCTGAAGCAAGTAACAGGCTTAAATCAAGTTTTCTGGCAAATATTTCCCATGAAATAAGAACACCCCTTAACAGCGTTGTTGGATTTGCAAACCTCCTCCTTGCAAACGACCTTACAAATGATGTCAAGGAGGAATATATTGAGCATATAAACCACAACAGCGAAAAGCTTCTTCAGATTATTGGTGATATTATTGACCTTTCGAGGCTTGAAAGTTCTCAGATTGAAATAACATATGAAGAAGCATCGGTAAACAGCATCGTGTATGAAATCGTGGAAGATGCCAGGAAAATCATTAAACGGAACGAGAAGTCAATCATCATTAATGTGATGAATATGCTCGAGGAGAACGGGGACCTTATTTTCACCGACAGGATTTGGCTCAAGAGAGTACTTAACCACCTGATGGATAATGCGGTTAAATTCACTCTCGAAGGTTCAGTCAGACTATCCTATGCAAAAGAAAATGAGAATCTCGTATTCAGAATAAAAGATACCGGGATAGGGATCAATAAGGAAAACCTTGATCATATTTTTGAGGAGTTTCGTCAGGAAATAGACGGGCACCACCGTCCTTTTGAAGGACTTGGTGTAGGACTTACTCTTGCAAAGGAGGTGATCGAAAGAATGGGGGGCAAGATTTTTGTACAATCCGAGAAAGGAGTCGGTTCTGAATTCAGCTTTTCAATACCTTACCGGCCAGCAGGTGGCAGTACAAGATTAAGATCGAAAATTGCTGTCAGCGAGCCCCAGAACTTACCGTTAAACTGGAGCAATAAGACATGCCTGCTCGTTGATGACAATAAAGACGTTTTACTATATCTTAACAGAACTCTGGCTGACACCGGGATAAATACACTTAGTGCCCGGTCGGGGATTGAAGCTATTGATATAGTAAAAACGATGCCCGGTATTGATGTCGTGTTGCTTGATATGCAGATGCCCGAAATGAACGGTATCGAAGCAACCAAAGAGATAAGGAAGATACGAAAGGACATTCCTATTATTGCGCAGACTGCATTCATTTTTGAAGACGATAAGGATATCATTCTTGAGGCCGGCTGTGATGCTTGCCTCATAAAGCCTATTAGGAAAGACCACCTTCTGACTGTTATGGCAAGTTTCTTAAAGTCAGTTTAATTTCTTATTTTGCAGGTAGCTGAGACAAATGACGGAAAATCATTTCGCTGAGATCATTTTGCCCCTCGCGGTAAAAGGAACTTTCACCTACAGTATCCCCGCGGAGCTTACCGGAATTATCTCCCCTGGTTCCAGAGTACTCGTTCAGTTTGGAAACAGGAAACTCTATTCCGGAATTGTATACAGGATCCATGGTGTAACTCCCTCTTCAATTAATATCAGACCGGTTTCAAGAGTTCTCGATCCAGTCCCTGTTGTAAATGAAATCCAGTTAAAGCACTGGTTCTGGATCTCAGAGTACTACATGTGCTCCGTTGGTGAAGTGATGAAAGCTGCTCTTCCGTCGGATCTGTGCCTCGAGGGAGTGACTGAAGTACATGTTCCGGAAAAATACAGACCAAGGGAAGAATCATTTGTCAGGCTGGCTAAGGATTTTACTGATAATGAGCTAAATGATATTCTTGACAAGCTTGCAAAAGCACCAGCCCAATTAAAAATTCTGACAACGTACCTTGATTTAAGCGGATATGGGGAAAATAAACCGAACAGACCAGTAAATAAATCAGAGCTCATAAAAGAGGCTCATTCATCACCGGGAAGCATTGACGGACTTATACGAAAAGGAATTTTGTCATTGCTTTTGCAGGAAACAGGAAGGCTTACCGATCCTGAATCACCAGCCGAACCTCTTAATAAACTGAGTGAAGAGCAGGATAAGGCGTTCAGTCAGATTTCCGGTGTTTTCATGGAGAAGGATATCGCTTTGCTTCACGGAATAACCTCAAGCGGTAAGACCGAAATATATATCCATCTGATTGAGGAGCAGTTAAAACTTGGCAGGCAGGTGCTTTACCTGCTGCCTGAAATAGCCCTGACAACCCAGATTATTAAACGCCTTCAGAAACACTTCAGTTCAGTTACCGGTATTTACCATTCACGCTTCAGCAATCCTGAAAGAGTTGAGATATGGAATCGTGTGGCCGGACTGGATCCCGGGAAAGATTACAGGCTGATAATAGGGGCACGATCTGCCCTCTTTCTGCCATTCCATAACCTTGGAATCGTAATTGTCGATGAAGAGCATGACGGATCATATAAGCAGCATGATCCTTCCCCCAGATATCATGCCCGCGATTCGGCAATTGTGCTTGCGGGTCTGCATAAGGCAAAAACGATACTCGGATCGGCATCCCCGTCAATTGAAAGCTATAATAATGCCCTGGCAGGAAAATACGGGCTCGTTGAGCTGAAAGAAAGATTCGGATCGATAAAATTACCTGACATCATACTGGCAAACTCCCGGGAAGCCTACAGGAAAAAGCTGATGGTATCTCACTTTACTCCTCAACTGCTTGAAGCTATTGACGAAGCTCTTGGCAATAATGAACAGGTAATCCTTTTTCAGAACAGAAGAGGATTTTCTCCATATATTGAATGCCCCGAATGCGGCTGGATACCAAAATGCATACAATGTGCCGTCAGCCTCACCTACCATAAAGGTATCGGCCGGATGGTCTGCCATTATTGCGGATTTTCAACGTCAATCCCTTCCCAATGCGGTAATTGTCAATCACCCGGACTCTCAACACGGGGCTTCGGGACTGAAAAGATTGAAGATGAGATTAAGATCGTCTTCCCTGATGCAAGGGTTGCAAGGATGGATCAGGATACAACAAAGGGAAAAAATTCATTTGACAAAATTATCAGGGC
>CAZCQC010000105.1:0-20092 GCA_964500155.1 uncultured Rikenellaceae bacterium
ATATCGAAAAGGACTAATTAAATATATATCGTTACTGGTTACTGCTGGTTACTGGTTACTGGTTACTGGTTACTGGTTACTATTTACTGCTTAAGTGGCGGGGTCATTAACGCGAACTTAACCTGTAATAAATAACCGGTAACCAGCAACTTTTAGTTATTTGTCAAATTCTTTTTGATTATAGCTTGATTATTTGTTAATTTGTTAACTAAAAGATTCGGTATGAACGATAACAGGATAATGAAGCAGGTAAGTGCGATCTTCGGTATCTTTATGGTCCTATTCTATATAATAGCCGGGATCTATCTTATCTTCTTCTTTAAAAGTACGCTGAATAGTGCACTCACAGGCTTTTTTGGCTCGGTACTGATACTTTATGGAATATTCAGAGGTTACACAACTGTTAGTAATATTATCAGACTCTTCGGCAGACGCAGTAATTCCGATGAAGAAGATGCCTGATATTGAATAAAAAAAAGTGTTGGCATATACTTTGCAGTATTTTAAAAAGGGAAACATACAAATACCTGTAAAATTTAAAGTCCATGAAGTTGACTGAAGTATATCGAAATTTTATTAATATTGCATTCCGGATTTTTTCACCTAAGACCTTAAATGCAGTGAGAATTATTTCCCGAAATACTTTGAGATCAGTTGTCTCTATGCTGATCTTTGGGACCTATTGTATTTTGATATCATGCAATTCCCGTGGTCCGAAGGTAGTTCCGGATACCCCTACCAGTGGCAATATCAAAATATCTGTTGATGAATCATTTCAGCCAATTATTGATACCCAGGTTTATACCTTCACTGCATTATACCAGAGAGCCCAGGTTAAGGCTGAATACAAGCCTGAGTTTGATGTTGTCAATGATTTTATGAATGACTCCGTCAAAGTGATGGTGACAAGCAGGAAACTCTCTGACAATCAGTTACAATATCTTCGCGAAAACCTTATTATAGGGCGTACGATCACATTTGCATACGATGCACTGGCTCTTATCACAAATAAGGAAAACCCCGACACGCTTATTACGTATAATAATGTAAGGGATATTATTAAAGGTCAGGTAAAGAACTGGAAGGAGATAGATGCCAAATCGAAACTTGGCAGGATCAACGTTATTTTCGACAGCAACAAATCGGGTAATATAAGGTATTTCAAAGAGCTTTTTGAAATAAACGACAGCCTTGGCAGTAACTTTTATGCATTAAACAGCAATGCTGAAGTTATCGATTTTGTATCAAGAAATCCTGATGCAATTGGAATCATTAGCGTGAACTGGATCAGTGATAAGGATGATCCGGTTAGCAGGGGCTTCATTAAAAAGATCAATGTGCTGGCCATTTCGCAGCAGTTTATTAATGACGGATCATATTACCGTCCAGCTCCGGGTTCAATTGCCAACAGGACATATCCTTTTGTCAGAGAGGTTTATTTAATAACCAGAGAGACATATAAGGGGCTCGGATCAGGATTTATCCAGTGGGTAACTTCTCAGCAGGGACAAACCATTGTACTCAAATCAGGTCTTGTACCGGCTACAATACCGGTAAGGTTGGTTCAGGTAAGTAAAGAATAAGTAACAGATTGCTTCTTCGTCCGTCAGCTGACGGACGGTATCGCAATGACGGAATAAAAAAGAATACAATAAACTCAGAAAAAAATAATTAAAACAATAAATCTATTTCAAATTTCAAAGCTATGAAAAGTTCGATGTTTGGTAAAGCGGTTTTGCTCACAGGATTATTTTCTGTTATCATGATTTACAGCATTAAGTCGCAGGATTTAAACAGCGCCATTCAGCTGACAAAAAGTGAATCGTACGACAAGGCTGAAGAGATGTACAAAGCATTGATTCAGAAGGAACCCGGGAACAGTAAAAACTATTTCTATTATGGTGAAAACTACCTACTTAATTATTTTGCAGATACAATTTCCAATTCACTTGCTGTTGCAGCTAAGGCAGCCAATGATATTTACCAGAAAGGGGTCAGTGCAAATCCGAACGACCCACTTAACTTTATTGGGCTGGCAAAGGTAGCAAATTTCCTTGGCGATGATGCCAAGGCAGCTGAAATGCGTGCCAAGGCCAAAAGCTTTCTTTTACCCTATAAAAATCTCAAAAAGATAAGTCCTCCTGCTAAGGATTATGCATTTGCATTGGCAAAGATTGCTGAATCATATGCAAAGGAAGGCAATGTTGATACATCCGTGGTTCTTCCTCTGATAAGGCAGGCTGTTAAAATTGATTCTAAAAATGCAGAGATATATCTGATTGCCGGCGATCTTTATATTATGGCAAATGACGGGACTAACTCAATTAAGAACTATAATCTTGCACAGTTCGCCGACCCGCAGTCTCCAACCGCAGCAATGAAGATTGGCACTATTTATTCAAAAGGACGGGCTTTACCACAGGCTATTGATAACTTCGAAGAAGCAATCAGGCTTAATGCAAATTATGCTCCGGCTTATCGCGAACTCGGCCAGGTTTACTGGCGTGCAGGCCGTCTGGAGCAGTCAAAAACGAATTTCAAGAAATACCTTGATCTTACCGAGGGTAATATCCCGGCAAAAACCAAATATGTCAACTCACTCTTCTATGCTGGTGATTATGATGAGGTTGTGAAGAATGTCGAAGAGATACTTGCAGTGGATCAGTCCAGGGGCTATATGAACCGTCTGGCCGGCTATTCATATTATGAGAAGGAAAATCCTGATTATAACAAGGCCTTTGAATATATGGAAAAGCTGTTTAAAACAGTTGACAAGGAATCAATTATACAGAAAGACCACCATTATTTTGCAAGGATCCTCATGAAGAAGAATCAGAACTATCCAAAAATGGTTGATGAACTAACCAGTCTGAAAAACCAGCTTGAAAAGGAAAAATCAAGACTTTCAACGGCTACGGCTGTCAACAAACCAAAATACGCGGCATCAGTTGATGAGCTTACTAAAAAGATCGGGAATCTGGAAAGTGGTATTGCAACGGCTAATAAAGAGCTCGACAGGGGATTTGCAGAATATAATAAAGCATTCAGCTTCAAACGTACCGATCCCAATGCACCTGTGACCTCCCTGGAGAGATCAATTCTGAGTGAAATGGCCACAAATTATTATACTTACAGAAGGTATGACTCAGCTGCCAGGACATGGGCAAAACTTATTGATCCGGCAAAGGAAAACAATCTGGCTGACTATATGCAGGTTGGAAGAGCCTACTATAACGGCGAAAAATACAAAACTGCTGATTCGGTTTTCAGCGCGGTGATTAAAAAATCACCCGACTACCTGCCGGCTTATGTTTACACGGCACGTACATATTCCAGGATGGATCCGGACACAAAATTAGGACTGGCAAAACCAAAATTTGAAAAGCTCCTGAGCATTGCCGCCAAAGATTCAATTAAGAATGAAAGCGAAATGATGGAAGCATTGCAATATCTTGGCTTCTATAATATGGAAAGTGGAAATTATACAAAAGCCAAGGATTTATACAACAGAATGATCAACCTTGGTCCCCAGAGCAAAGAGAACAAGATAAAGGGTTACAATGGATTGGGAAGTCTTGAAACAAAAGCAGCAGGACAGGAAAAAACGCTTGAGGGGAAACTGGGATATCTCGCAAAATCAGCTGAAGCTTACGAAAAGATTCTTGCTATCGATCCGGCCAACGCATCTGCAAAAAGTAATCTCAGCTGGATACGTGAATACCAGGTCTCGGTTAAGAAAGGAATAAATCCGAATGAAATAAAAGGTATTGTCACAAATACTGCCGGTCAGCCTCTGGCTTTTGCATCAGTTAAGATTAAAGATACTGCTGCTGAAACTCTCACTAATGCCAAGGGTGAATACAAGTTTGAAATCCCGCAGGGATCCGAATTTCTGGTATTCAGCGCACAAGGTTATAAATCACAGGAGGTTGCAATAACAAAATCAAGAAAGTACGACGCAAAACTTGAAAAATAATATAAGGATGCAGACAAAAGGCGAAAGACAGAATAATGTGAATCCTCATTATCTGAAGTTTTAACCTGACATCTGACATCTAAAATAATTGGGATCTTTCGTAGGGTTAATGGTTCATATCAGGGTCATACTTACATGGAAGAAATCTAAACTATTTTAAAAGTGCAACAATATTTATTTGAGCTCTTGGAAAACATTAATTGAAAATATATATTTGCAGGTCAACAAAATTTTAACCTAACCAAAATCGATAAAAATGAGTAAACAAGGAAGTTCGTTCAAAGATGTTCTACAGAACATATTTGCAGTAAGCGCTATTTTAATAGCTTTTGTGGTTTCTTATATCCTGTTCACACAAGTGATGGGAAACCCTGTTAACTTCGAGGGTGGCAACAATAAGGGAGCTGCTCTGGAGGGTAATTTTCTGGGAATTATTTACAGGGGAGGTTTTATTGTTCCCATTCTTATGACTTGTGTGCTTGTACTTATTATCTTTATTTTTGAAAGAGCAATAACTCTTTCAAGGTCAAGAGGAAAAGGCAGGATAAATGCATTCGTTCATACCCTTCAGACTCTTCTGGCTGAAGATAAAATTGAAGATGCAATGGAAGCCTGTGATAAGCAGAAAGGTTCACTTGCCAACGTCATGAAAGCCGGGCTGTTACGTTACCGTGATCTTCAAAATGACAAAGAACTTGAGAAGGATCAGAAGATAATGTCGATCCAGAAATCGTTTGAAGAGGCTACTGCTCTTGAGATGCCGATGCTTTCAAAGAATATGGTAATTTTCTCAACCCTTGCATCGATTTCAGTGCTGATCGGACTTATCGGAACAGTTCTCGGGATGATCCGTGCATTCGCAGCTCTTGCCCAATCAGGCGCTCCTGATGCTCTTGCTCTTTCACAGGGTATTTCCGAAGCTCTTGTTAATACTGCATTCGGTATCACAGGTTCTACACTTTCAATCCTTGCATTCAATTATTTCACATCGAGCATTGACAGTTATACTTATAAAATCGATGAAGCAGGTTTCAGTCTGACACAGAATTTTGCCGCTTCTCTGAAAAACAAGTAGTAAGAATCTTTTGGTTTAAATCATTTAATAAAGAAAAATTATGCCAAAGATTAAATTACCACATAGGTCTCCTCACATTGACATGACTCCGATGGTTGATACGTTTGCTGTGGTTCTGACATTTCTTCTGCTGACCTCAACAATGAATCAACCGGAACCGGCTACTGTCGAAACTCCTTTTTCAATATCAGAGACTACTACGCCTGATTTCAATACTATGACTTTCCTTATTTCGAAAGATGGAAAGATTTTCATGAATTTTGATAACGGACCGGATACACTTCTTAAGTTCAGACCAAGAATTCTTACTGAAATGGGAAAAAGGTATAGTATCGAATTCACTGAAGCCGAACTGAGGAATTTCGAGAAACAGAAATCATCAATGGGAGTTCCGATTATGCAAATGAAAGAATGGCTTGGAACAGAGGATGTTAACCTGAAGAAGAGTTTACAGACAGGAATTCCCATGGACTCAACTGATAATCAGCTGGCAAGCTGGATCCTTTATGCACGTCAGGTTAATCCGGCTATACAGGCATGCATCAAGGGAGATTCAAATGCCGGATTCGAGACAGTTGAGAAACTCCTTGATATCCTTCAGGAAAAAAACGTAAACAGGTTTTCCCTGATAACAAGCCTTGAAGAAGCAAGAATTAACCCTGAAGATATACAACCGTGATATGGCAGAAGTAATTGTAGAAGAAAAAGGCAAAGGCGGGAAGAGGAGAGCCAAAAAAGTTCCCCCGCGACTTGATATGACACCCATGGTTGACTTAATGTGCCTGCTGATCACATTCTTTATGCTTGTAGGTGCCTTAACCAAATCAAAGGTTATGGATATTGTACTCCCTGAAAGGATCAAGGATCCGACACAGCAAGAGGCTCCGAGAATTGCAGCGAGCCGTACTCTGAATATAATACTGGGTCCGGATAACAAGATTTATACCTACCCGGGTAATATTAAACCAGAGGAATACAGTGCAGTTCCGCCAATACTGCCTCCACTTTCGGAGACAGATTATAGCGCCGAAGGTATCCGTAAAGTCCTTCTTGACAAGAACAAGATGCTTGCAAAAAGGATTGAGGAATTTAAACTTGAGGTTCTCTCCGGTAAGATTCCTATTTCTCAGGATTCTGCAAAGAGTATGATCAGCAAGATTAAAAATGATGACGATACCGGGCCTATTGTGCTTATAAAAGCTTATAAAAAAGCTAACTATGGGAATTTTGTAGATATCCTCGATGAGATGAATATCTGCGGGATTGCCAAGAATATGTTTGTGAAAATTGCATGGTATGAAGAAAAGATGGTGGAAACTGCAGCAGGAATAGCACCCACCGCCACTGCTTCAGCCAGATAACCGTAAACCTTAAAAAAATGGCAAAAGAAAAGATCAAAGCACCTGCCTTAGACGACATTGTCTTCGAGAACAGGAACAAGGAGTACGGAGCCTACACACTACGTAAAAAGTATAATCGTAACGTAATTATAGCACTCATAATAGGTATTATTATTATAGGTACCGCTGTAATTGCTCCTTACCTTAATGCAAAAGCTGCCGAGAGCAAGGCAAAAAAAGCTGAAAGGCAGGTTGAGATCAAGATGGAGAACCTGGATCAGCCGGATGAGCTTATTGCACCACCTCCACCTCCTCCACCTCCTCCTCAGGACGTTGTACAGCAGTCAAGATATGTACCTCCTGTAGTTGTTGACTCAGTTAAACCGGAAGAAGCTACTCAGCTCATGAGCGCAGATCAGGCTCAGGTTGAGGTCCAGAACGAAGTAGTTGAAGAAGTAGCAGTTGTTACTGAAGAAGTAGCAGAAGATGTGGATGCAGCAGAACCATTCGTGGTTGTAGAGGAAATGCCCATGTACCCTGGTGGTCAAGAAGCTTTGCTTGCATACATCGGAGAACATACACAATACCCGGAAGTTGCCAAGGAAAACAACATCCAGGGAAAGGTAATCGTTAGATTTTGTGTGACCTCAAAAGGTGGCGTCGATAAAGTTGAGATCCTTAAGGGTGTTGACCCCGAGCTCGACAAAGAAGCCATCAGAGTTGTAAAGACACTTCCTACGTTTAAACCAGGTAAACAGGGTGGAAAACCTGTTCCTGTTTGGTTCATGGTACCAATAAACTTTACTCTTAAATAAATAAGATTCCAATTTTATAAGAAAAGCCGGATCATATGGTCCGGCTTTTTCTGTGGATCATGTACTCACCCCCAACCCCCTCTCTGCTTTGCAAAGAGGGGGCTTATATCATTGATTACAAATAATTTCCCCCTCTTTACGAAGTAGAGAGGGGGAATAAAAGGGGGTGAGTACATGTTGATAAATGAGAAGACAAGTTCTGTCTACTATTTTTCGAGTTCTTTCTTAAGAAGTTCAACGAAATTATCAATATCCTCCTCCGTTGTATCCCAGCTGGTCATAAGCCTGTATTCTGAAGTAAGCTCATTCCATGGATAGAAGAAGAATGTTTTGCTTACCTTTTCAGCTACCACTTCAGGCATTATTGCAAATACTCCGTTTGACTGAACTGGCTGGGTAATCTGAATTTCCTTCAGATCCCTCAGTTTTTCAGAAAGCAGGAGTGCCATCGAATTTGAATGTAATGCATTACTTTTCCAAAGGTCATTCCTGAAATATGCAATGTACTGGGCAGAAATGAACCGCATTTTTGAAGCCAGTTGCATCCCCTGCTTCCTGATATATTTAAAATCCACCGAAATACCGGGTCGAAGGAAGCATACGGCTTCCCCATACATCATACCATTCTTGGTTCCCCCAAATGAGAGAATATCAACACCAGCGTCACTTGTAAATGCCCTGAAAGGGAGATCAAGCGAGACTGCTGCATTTGCTATTCTTGCTCCGTCCATATGAAGGAGCATGCCCCTTTTATGCGCGAAAACTGCCAATGCTTTAATTTCATCCGCAGTATAAGCAGTACCCATTTCTGTTGTCTGGGTGATTGAAATCACCTTCGGCTGAGAATGATGTTCAAAATCAATGCCATGCATATGTTTCGCAAGCATTCCAGTCTTAATTTTTCCGTCAGGAGTGTCAACCGTCAGGACTTTACATCCAGTAAATTTTTCAGGAGCACCACATTCATCCTGTTCTATATGTGCCGTAAAGGCGGTGATTATAGAATTCCATGATCGGGTAACACCGCTTAAACCAAGAACATTAGCAGCAGTACCTGTAAACACAAAAAATGTCTCTGTTTCTCTCCCGAAATGTTCCTTAAAAAGTTCTCCTGCTCTTTCAGTGTAAGGGTCAGTACCATATCCAACAACATGTCCGGCATTTACCGATACAATTTCCTTAAGGATTTCCGGATGAACACCTGAGTTATTATCACTTGCAAACCCCCTTTTTACAATATCCTGTACCATTAAAACAGTAATCTATGTTCTGTCACTTATTATATTTCCCATATATTCCCGTGCAAGCTTTGCCTGTTCATGAACAAACTCAATCCCGGCTCGGGTATGATCATCATTCAAAACAGGATGACAAAGTTCAAATGTAAAATAACCGTTATATCCAATCTCTCTCATCAAACCAATATAATGTTCATAATCAGGAGTCTTGCCGCCGGCATAGTAATCGAGCACCCTGGGTTTGATGGTGCCGTCGGTATCGCGGTAATATTCTCCGCCAAAATGGGAATGAACCTGCAGTTTATCTATTGTATGAACAGCACTGGCAACATAGCTTTTTTCGAGGTTCTCAAAAATTGGCAGATCCAGACAGACTTTCAGCCACTGAGAGTTGACTTCCTTAACCAGGTCAAATGTGTCTCTCCAGCCCCTGATAAGAGGAGCATGGTTCTGAAGTACCATTACCACGCCATTCTCCTCTCCCATTTTTGCTGCTTCCCTGAGACAATCTTTAACAAAATTATACCGGTCGAGGCGCGTAGCAAATGGGTACTGTCTCTGAAAGGTATAGAATTCACTGCCTCTCGTCAGGTCGTATGTACCAACGCCCTCATGGATAGGAACTCCGGGCCAGGCAGCAAATAACCTGACGAATTTCGCTCCAAGGTCTTTTGCAAGTTTTGCAGTCTCTCTGACCATTAACAGCTGGCATTCCCTGTGCTCAGGGACCGGGCTGGAAAAGTCATTGTTAGCTGCCACAGCAGGTATTTCAAGTCCGTACTTTTGGATTGAATTCAACATTTCATCCCTTTTTCGCTTATCGAGATCAATCGGGCAGCCCATCGGGCGCTTATTATCAAGCTCAACCCCATCGTATCCAAACTCCCTGGCACGTTTGCACAGCTCGTCAAATGTAAGTGCCGGACCCTCATACCAGATGCCGCCATAGGTAATTGAATAGAGACCGATTTTGATCTTAGAGGCACCTGATTGCTTTGTTCCCTTTACCGATGGCTTATCCTGTAAACCTGCATTCACACCTCCCAGAACGGCCGCTCCTGCAGCCGCACCAGATGTTTCAATGAATTTTCTGCGATTCATGGTTCTGATTATTAAGTTAAAATTATGTCCGCCCCTAAATCCCCGCCAGCTGGCGGGGACTTATTGAATACCAAAAGGTTAATCAAACCCCCTTTAGGGGGAAGGGGGCAAATTGAAACTTTAGAGATACCCCCCTCCAGAATATAATTACCTGATCTTTGATCCTCTTACAGCAAAGAAAGTTATATAAGCATAATAAACAAACAGGCAGCAGATTGCTGCAATCAGACCAACTCCTCTCTGAATACCACCCATCATTATCGGAAGAAGGGCAGCACCAATAACCGATGTGGCAATAACACCTGACCCAACCTTTGAATGAGGTCCAAGATCCTCAAGAGCCAGATTATAGATACAAGGCCACATAATTGAGTGCATTAATCCTGTTCCCAGGAACAGGACAAGTGCTATCCAGTCCATTCCCATACCACCAAGTACAAGAGAAAGCAACACCATAACTGCCCCTATAATAGCATTGAAGCTCAATATTTTGCTTGCAGAATATTTCCGGAGAATGAAAATGCCGGCGACACGGCCTACCATAAGTCCGGCCCAGTAATAAGCCAGCAGTTTAGTCCGCATTTCACCATCAAAGTTAAAATTTAGTTTGGCAGAATAATCTGCAAAGAAACTCGGGATACCTATTTCAACACCCATATAGAAGAAGATTGCCAGAGAACCGAGCCACAGATGGGGATACTTATAGGCGCTCGATTTGATTTTTTTTGCGGCACCTTCCGACGCTTCACCTTCTTTTATTTCTGGCAATTTAAGGAAAAACATGATTACAACTATTACCAGTGTAACAATTCCGATGCCTGCAAACGGACCCTGTACAGTCTTGGGATCAGCAGCACCTTCAGTATTTGCGGAAACAATCAGCATCGAAACGAATATCGGGGCAATAACGGTTGCAACGGAGTTAAGTGCATTTGTAAGTGTCAGACGGCTCGCGGCTGTTTCAGGACTTCCCAGTGCGTTAACATAAGGATTTGCAGCAACCTGAAGTATTACAACCCCAATGGCAAATACAGATACAGCACTAAGGAATCCATAATATCCTGCTGCGACACCTGGTATGCAAAGAAAAAATCCAAGACTTATTAGTCCCAGTCCGCTGAGAACACCGTTTTTATATCCGATCCGGTTCAGCAGGTAGCCAACAGGTATCGAAAGTATATAAGCACCATAAAAGAAGGTATTCGGTAATTGTTTTTCTACCTCATTTAAGCTGAAGGCATCCTTCAGGTAATTAATAAGTGAGTTATTCATTGTTGTGATAAAGCCAAGCAGAAAAAAGAGAGTGGCCATCACAATGAGTGGAAACAGGTAATTGTTGGTCTTGTTTGTCATATTATTTAGTTTAAGGTTACTGGTTACTGGTTACTGGTTACTGGTTACTGGTTGCTGGTTGCTGGTCGGTTAACCCCCTTACCAGCCCCCGCCGAAGCGGGGCAGGCTTTCCCCCAGGGGGGAAGGAGTATTTCGTATTTCTATTTCACTGAAAATTTATATATGCAGATATGTTTGTACTCTTCACCCGGATTCAGAATTGTGGATGGGAAATGAGGCTTATTAATAGCATCGGCAAAATGCTGGGTTTCAAGACAAAACGACCATCTTCTGCCGTACTTTTTACCGCTTTTGCCTTTTTCACCATCAATCCAGTTAGCTGTATAAAGCTGCAACCCAGGTTGAGTTGTAAACACCTCCATTATCCTGCCTGAAAGTGGATCCCGTGCAACAGCAGCAAGTCCTAAAGTTCCGTTTCGGTGATTTAAAACCCAGTTATGATCATACCCTGACCCGAATTTAAGCTGCTCATCATTCTTTTCAATTTCAGATCCTATTTTCTTAGGTTTTGTAAAATCCATCGGGGTACCTTTTACTCTGAGTATCTCTCCTGTTGGTATATTGGTTTCATCTGTCGGGGTAAAAAAGTCTCCGTTGATCATTAATTCATGATCATAAACGCTTCCAGATCCTTCGCCGGCAAGGTTAAAATATGAATGTCCGGCAAAATTAACGACTGTTGACTTGTCGGTAGTTGCATGATAGTCAAGTCTCACTTCATTTGCATCAGTAAGGGTGTATGTTACGGAAACTCTGAGGTTTCCCGGATAGCCCTCCTCTCCGTCAACAGAAAAATACTCCAGCTTTATGCTGGAATCTGAAACATTTATAACATCCCAGATAACTTTACTAAACCCTTTAATTCCACCGTGCAGGTGGTTAGGACCGTTATTCACAGCCAGTGTGTATTGTTTACCCAGAAGTGTGAATTTTCCTTTGGATATCCGGTTGGCGCAACGTCCGCAAACAGCACCCATATATGGCCCATTACCGTTTAAATAGTCAGTAATGTTGTCATAGCCCTGTACTATATCGGTGAAGTTGCCTTTGCTGTCGGGAACGAATATGCTGACCAGAATAGCCCCGAAATTTGTGACCTGTGCAACAAGTCCGTTCTTGTTTTTCAGAGTAAAAAGGCCTGTCGGTTTCCCATTATGCACTCCTTTGAATGATTCTTCGCGGATAATGTTCATAATCAATGATGTAAATAACATTAAATATATAAGGAAAATAATTACAGATCAACTTTCCCTGCCCCCTGATGCCTGATGAAGAGTATATGGCATGATCCCTTTCCATAAATATGTTCAAGGGTGCTGACATATTTATCAAGAAGTTTTTGTGGAACAAATGCCTGTATCGTACCGGCAAATCCTCCTCCGTGAACACGCCAGGCTCCTTCACCCTTCAATACCAGTTCGCTTAAAGCAAGTGCAAGAGATACTCCCTGCTCTTTTACATTATTTACAGGGTAGATGTTCTGGTTATACATATATGAACTGAAACCCGAATCGACTACCATTCCGAGGAATGCTTTAAAGTCATTTTTTTCAAGGGCAGAAACCTGGTCCACCACTCTCTGGTTGTCGCACTGAAAATGAATAGCGCGTAGGATAGCACGGTCGCCCACTCTTGAACGTATTTCAGGGGCGATCCCGATTACCTGTTCAAGGGTAACTTCACGGAGTACCTTTGCACCCAGTTCACGTGCCACAGCCTTCATATCAGTGGGCAGTGAAGCATATTCGTCGTTAAGATCGGCATGATTGCCTCCGGTATCGGTTATTACCAGAGAAAAACCAGTTGCTACAAAGTCGAAATTAACTTTCTTAACAACGGGTTTTGAAGGATCTTTAAAATCAATAGTGATAAGTCCACCCATTGCGCATGCTGTCTGGTCCATCAATCCGCAGGGTTTTCCAAAATAATTATTTTCGGAATATTGACCGATAATGGCATTTTCGATCGGATCGATCGAACCATTGTTGAAAAGCTGGCTAATGATTGCTCCAATCAGTACTTCAAACGAAGCTGAAGAGCTTAAACCTGAACCCTTTGGCACGCCGCCATCGATACATGCATCAAAACCGCCGATATTATAACCAAGTTCTGCAAGCCGCGAGCAAATACCTCTTACCAGGGCTGCCGATGTGTATTGTTCGTTGTTATCGGGTTTGAGTCTGGAGAGATCAACTTCAAATCGGGGATAACCTTCCGACATAATACGTATTGTGTTTGTATTGTTCTTCGCAGCTACGCAGACATTGTCGAGGTTTACAGCACCAGCGAGAACACGTCCGAAATTATGGTCGGTGTGGTTGCCGCCAATTTCAGTACGACCCGGGGAGGTGAAGAATTCACAATCGATCTCTCCAAATTCAACAGTGAACATGTTCAGCAGATCCGTATATCTTTTTGAATTCCTCTTTAGCTCAGCAGGATCTTTGCCATAAAGTTCGCGAAATACCTTGTTGTCGCCATTATTTATCTTAAGAATCAGATTTTCTTTTGTTGCCATGGATATTTTGTTTTGATGATAAAATAGTGAAAGAATGTAAATATAATAATTGTCGGGAAAAAAAAGGAAGCCGCCTCAAAACAAAAGTTGAGGCGGCTTCTTTATATCAATCAGAGATGATGTAGTCCTTTACCGGCGCTTGCTTCCCACAAGTGCAAAAAATACTATATACAGATAGCATAATATCGGAAGGATGAAAGCGAATCTTACACCGACTCCGTCAGCGATAACTCCCATGAGTACCGGGATTACGGCTCCACCGACGATCATTGTATTGATAAGGCCTGAGGCCATACTTAGTTCACCTTTATCAAGTCCTTCAACACCAAGAGCAAAAATATTCGGGAACATAATGGAGTTAAAGAAACCTATCGACAATCCAACCCATAAGATAACCGGTCCGCTGACAGACATGACAACTAACAGCAGCAAAGCAGCAATTATCCCAAAAACGGCCAGAGACCTGCTTGCATTACCTCTGCCAAGCTGCATAGCCAGATAATTTACTGCAGCAATGCCTGCGAAAATGAAACCATCGGTTATTTCCTTGCGTACAAACCATCCGACAAACAATGCAAGTAACAAGACAAGAACAGTATAAAGGTATTTCTTCGACTTTTCAACATTTGAAAGCATGAATGAACCGTAAAATCTGCCAACCATAGCACCACCCCAGTATAGGGCAATCATCATTGCTGCATCATTCCGGGCCATCTGCAAAGCTTCCTGGAAGTATCTCTGGAGCATTGCTGCTGATCCTACTTCAGCACCGACATAACAGAAGATTCCGACAGCACCCAGCACAACATGCGGATGTTTCCATACACTTTTCTTCTCAACACCCTGGGTGGAAATTTCAGGAAGTTTCAATAAGTAAATTGCAACTGCAATAATAATTACCACTATTGCAATTATTAAAAACGGAGCAGTTGGTACTGATTCGGCAGCATTAAGGGCTGCATCTGCAGCAGCCTTAAAGACAAACAGACCGGCAAGTATAGGTGCAAGATAAGTGGCAATCGAGTTAAGTGCCTGAGTTAGGTTTAATCTGCCTGATGCCGTTGCTGAGGGCCCAAGAGCAGTAACATAAGGATTTGCAGCTGTTTGCAGGAAAACGACACCACCAGCCATTATAAAAATGGCAAACAGAAAGAATGGGAAGGATATGGCTTTGGCAGCAGGAAAAAACAGAAAGCTGCCAACAGCTACCAGTAAAAGCCCCAATATAACACCTCCCTTGTAACCTATTTTCTTAATTATACCTCCTGCTGTAAAAGAGAGTACGAAGTAGGTAAAGAAAAAAGCCCCATTTACCAGCTGGGCCTGGAAGTTCGACAGCTCGAAGACTGATTTGAACTTGTCTGCCAGTGTAATGTTAAAAGTTGTAACAAAACCAAACAGGAAGAATATCATTCCCATAAACATCATACCTGCAGTTTGTGTATTTTTCTGTTCTGTCATAATGAAAGTTTTAGGTTAAATAAATTATAAGATCGTTTTTTAGGTGGAAGTAAAATTACATTTAAAGATCGATTTTCCTATAGCTGCGTTGCGAATTTTTAAAAATCAAGACAAATCCGGATAGTATTGCTTAATGCCTATATTTGCAGAAATTTATCCGTCGTTGACACGATACTTCATATATATTTCATTCAAAGGCACTTCATATCATGGCTGGCAGGTACAACCAAAAGCTGTTACGATTCAGAAGATCCTTGATGAAGCTATCACAATGATTCTTGGTGAAAAAATTTCAACTACTGGTGCTGGCAGGACTGATGCCGGGGTTCATGCTCAGGTTTTCTGTGCTCATTTTGACAGTCAGAATACGGATCTTGCTAAAAGGAAGAATCTCATTTTCAGGCTTAACAGATTCCTTCCTGAAGATATATCGGTTTCTGAAATTAAAAAGGTTCTCCCCGAGGCAAATGCAAGATTCAGCGCTATTTCAAGAACATACAAGTATTATATCTCACGCGTTAAGGATCCTTTCAATGTCGGTTCAAGCTGGTTTATTCATGGCGATCTGGATGTTGAAGCAATGAACCTGGCTTCAAAAATTCTGTTAAATCATTCGGATTTTACTAGTTTCAGCAGGCTGCATTCCGATAACAAAACAAACCTGTGCAAAATATTTATTGCAGGATGGGAGGACCGTGGAAACATCCTTGTTTTCACCATCAGGGCTGACAGGTTTCTGAGAAATATGGTCCGGGCTATTGTTGGCACCATGATTGAAGCAGGCAGAGGCAGGATAAGTCCTGATGATTTTGAAGGAATTCTTTTATCCCGGAACCGTTCGTCGGCAGGAATGTCAGCCCCTGCCAAAGGATTGTTCCTGGCCTCAATTGAGTACCCTGAAGAGATATTTGTCTGAAAAGAAATAATTGATTCTTTTAATCGTTTGTAATAGAAATCAAAAAGATAAACATTTAATAAAAATATGCATATGATACTGATCTCCGCACTTGCTGAACCTGTGGCCGCTATATCATCTTCCGGCCAGGCTACAACTATCCTCGATCTGCTTATGAAAGGGGGAATCATAATGATTCCTATTGTTCTCCTGTCAATCATCAGTTTTTATATATTTATCGAAAGGATCGTTTACATAAGGAGGAGTGCTTCCATTCAGAATGGACTTGTCGCAGCAATTTCAAATGAAGTGCAGAACGGCAATTCCAAGAATGCTCTTATGCATGCAAGGAACAATCAGGCTGCTATCGGAAGAATTTTGGAAAGCGGGATTGAAAAGCTTGGAAAGCCTCAGGGTGAGGTTGAAAGGAACATCGAGACCACAACAAACCTTGAAATTACAAAGATGGAGAAGAATACCGGCTATCTTGGTATTATAGCCAGTGTTGCTCCTATGCTCGGATTTATAGGTACCATAGCAGGGGTTATTAAAATTTTCTATAATATCTCTCTGGCAGATAATATAAGTATCGGAATTATTGCAGGCGGACTCTATCAGAAAATGATCTGTAGCGGTGCAGGTCTGATTGTTGGAGTTTTAGCATATGCAGCCTATCACTATATCCAGATGAGGATTGACAGGTACCTAATAAAGCTTCAGGAATCTCTTATTCAATTCTTAAAGGTCTTGTAAAATGAATATCAGGAGAGCCAAACACTTTAAGCCTGAGGTAAGTACCTCATCCTTAAATGACATAATGTTTTTTCTTCTTCTCTTCTTCCTTATTGTTTCCACTCTGGCCAATCCAAATGTGATCAAAGTCCTTTTACCAAAGTCGAAAAGTGCACAGGAAATCGACAAACAACAGGTAAACCTTACAGTTACGGCCGACAGAAAATATTATATCGATCAGAAGGAGGTATTGCTTTCCGAACTTGAGCAGAAGCTTCAGGACCATGTAAAAGGTATCGAAAACCCAACTGTCGTTCTGAGATTCGCCAAGAGTCTGAATATTCAGGATCTGGTCGATGTTCTGGAAGTTGGTGTGAGGCTGAATATAAAGATGGTAATGGCGACAGACAAGTCGAATGCCTCACTTTAAACTCCCTGTATAGATTTAAAATAGCAATAAATAAATATCGCAATACAATCATTAATTTATGTAAAACGATAATTAATTTACCTGGAACGATATCAGTATCAATAGTGTCCGATTAAAATTATTGAGTGTGAGCTAAATAGTTGATTTTTAAGATATCACAGACAGGTCGCCCCGATGGGGCTCATTTTTCAGTTTCTGATTAATTTCTACAAACAGGTCGTCCCTGCCGGGACTTACAAAAATCTAACTCCGTAGGAGTGAGCTGCTTGTAGAAATCATGACCGTTTAAATTTTAGCTCCGTAGGAGCCTCCGTAGGAGCGACCTGTGGTTAATCGGACAATAGTGTATCAGAATATGCTGCTGTTCCAAATCTCCCAAGATCTTTCCGCCTGTGAGTGAAGCATTCTGAGACCCGACAGAACAGTGCAACCCCTCTCCTTTCCAAATTTCAGGAATGATGTCATCTCGGGATTATAGACAAGATCAAAAAGAATATGCCGGCTTCCGAGCAAATCGTAGTTCAGATCAGGTTTGCTAATTGTATCCGGGTACATTCCCAATGGTGTCGTATTAATTATCAGCCTGCTATTTTCAAGAATCTCCGGATTAATGTCAGAATAAGTTATGCAGCCGGATTTTCTCTCTCTTGAAATAAGTGTATACTGCACATTTATTTTTTTCAGAACGTGGCACACCGCCTTTGAACTGCCACCGGTTCCGAGTACAAGAGCATTCTTTATATCAGCGTTTAATACAGGACTCAATGTAGCCATGATTCCTGTAATATCACTGTTATAGCCTGTGAGCTCAGTTTTACCATCTGTTCTTTTTATTTTGATGACGTTGACTGCGCCAACTTTTTCGGCTTCAGGATCTGTCTTGTCAAGATATTTTATAACAGATGTCTTATAAGGTATGGTAACATTAAGCCCTTCAAGATCTTTGTCCCTGAGTAAACCGGTAATCTGAATGATGTCTGACAGGGGATAATTCTCATAAGAACATCCCTCAATCTGTTCCCTTGAAAATTTTTCGGTAAAGTATTTCTTTGAGAAAGAATGCCCCAATGGGTAACCAATGAGTCCGAATTTTCTCATGCCAGCCTGTTAATTATCCCTTGAGGTTTTCAGGGAGGAACTGGAAGAAAGTATCACCCCTGAGCCCCTGGCGAAGCGATTCAAGAGGGATTATCTCATTCGGTGCAATATTTCCAAGGTTTACATTCGCCCCAAAATGTTTAATGAACCATGCCTGCTGTGATTTAAGCGGGGCTTCCCAGAGTACGTTCTCAAGCTTTACATGTTCTGATATCTCTTTGATAAGGGGCATGTTAACAGAACCATCATCATTATAAATCCCAATTGTTCCTGATTCACGTGCTTCAGCAATTACTTTTACCGATCCTGCTTCCAGTTCAGATTTCATCATAACGACCCACTCATCGGGAGAATAAATTATGTCCTTTTTCTTTGACCCTACTTCCGAAATAACCGTTCCCCTCCTGGCAAGGATGCTTATATACTCGAGCTTTTTTTTGTGATCAATTTCATAAGATCCATCAGAGACTTCAACGAGATTAATCTCGTGTTTATCAATAAATTCAACATATTGTTCGAACATATCCCTTATTACGAATGCCTCAAAAAGCGTACCTCCGAAGTAAGGAATGCATCCTGCTTCTTTATAAACCTTAATCTTCTGCTCAAATCCGGGAGTAATGAGTGATGTTCCGAAACCGAGCTTCACATAGTCGGTATATTCACTGCCAACCGACATGAAATCTTCAGCTTCCCTTATGCTGAGGCCTTTATCCATCACCATTGTAAGGCCGTTGTTCCTTGGTTTGGGCGGACGGTCAGGAAGGTAAGGAAGTATATTTTTCATAAGCAAAGTGGTATGAGGTATGAGGTATGCGGTATGCGGTGCGGGGTATGGAGTTTGATATATATCAGTGTATATTATAGTTATCGAGGAGTTTCTTGATCTTCCTGTTAAAAAGCTGAACCGGGAATATATCATGAAAATCCCTGAAAAGCTCTTTGTCAACATCAAGGGCAAGAGATAAATGCCTGTAAGCCTTTTCCATGGAACCACTATGCAAATAATAAGATGCAAGGATGTAGTTTATTCCCGGTACATCCCCAATAATTTTATAAGCTTTCTCAAGATATGGCAAAGCCTTCGGTACTAAGCCATCGTAAAGGATCATCCTTCCAAGATCAGTCCAGACCTCGTTATAATATGCATCAAGCTTCAAAGCTTCCCTGAAGCACCTGAGAGTATCTTTTTTCTCACTCTTTGCATAATGGGCCTTCCCCAGCATATACCATATTTCTGGATTCTCATCGTCGAGCCTGACCGCTTTCCGTAAAAAAATGAGGCTGTCATCAGGACTTCCCGACTCCAGGGCAATTATACCAAGTCCGAACCATGGATCAGCATATTCGGGTGCAAGGTCGATCGCTTCATGATAATATTTCTTTGCAAGAATCAGATCATTTGTCTTTTCGTAGCATTCCGCCAGATAGGTCATCGCCTCAAAATTATCCGGCTCATTTTCAAGATACTCATGATAAACCGGAATGGCATCAAGATATTTGTCGAGGTTACAGAGGATATTCCCTTTGTTAAAAATTGCAAATGTATTCTGTGAATTTATAGCAAGAGCGTAATCATAAGCTTCAAGGGCTTTTTCGTAATTCTCCTGTTTATTGTAAATTATTCCCAGATTATACCATGCGCTGTCGGAGAAAGGTTCAACCTCAAGATATTTAAGGTAAAACGAGATGCTGTTCTCAAAATCCTCAGTCTTCTCATAAGCATAGGCAAGGTCGTAGAGATGTGCGTAAAAATCCGGTTCAAGGCTTATAAGCTTCTGAAGATAAGGGATCAGGTACTCATAGTAATTAAGGTTCTGAAGTACTGAAGTTATTGAGAAGAGGATATTACCAATATCATCCGAATCAAGTGTAAGAGCAAAGTCGAACATCTTCTTGGCACCCTGGATATCTCCCAGAATTCCCAGAGCTGTACCCTTTGCTACATAGACCTCATGATTCCCCGGCTCAATATTTTCGAGTTTCTTTAATATTCTGAGAGCTTCAACAGCCCGTCCCTTGTCAAGTAGAACCCTTGCTTTCCGCAGCTGAATCGAAAC
>CAZCQC010000106.1:0-11795 GCA_964500155.1 uncultured Rikenellaceae bacterium
AATTCCCAGAGCTGTACCCTTTGCTACATAGACCTCATGATTCCCCGGCTCAATATTTTCGAGTTTCTTTAATATTCTGAGAGCTTCAACAGCCCGTCCCTTGTCAAGTAGAACCCTTGCTTTCCGCAGCTGAATCGAAACTGAGTTAGGGTGCTGTTCCGAAGCCAGAGTGGCTGCTTCAAATGCCTTTATCGAATTATTGCTCTCAATATAATAATCAATAATTGACTCAAATTCAATAACATCGAAGAAATAATTTTCATTATTCTTCTTCATCCGTTCAAATTTCTGGACGGCATTTTTCAACTCCTCCTCGTAAAAAAAACTGAACTTGTCGTCTTCCATCCCCGTAAAATCTTGATTACAAAAATAATAACATTTTATTTAATCCATTTTCAGCAATTATTATATTATGAACAATTTTATTATTTTTTAAACACCTGAAATACAAGACAATATGTAAAATATCGAGCGATTTTATTTTTTTTTTATCCTTAAACGCAACCTGCAGACCCTTTTTTCCATCTATTGATTTAGGAACAAAACACGAAATCTCATATACCTAATTTACCCTAGAATTAACCTAAATTCTACCTTCGAAGAACCGGGCATAAACCCGGTTTTTCATTTTATAATATTTCCAGCCATAATTTTATTATTTGATGAGCGTTTAATACCTGTGTCCGGTACTTCATGCAACAAAATGAGAAAACTCATAACATATTTATCTTTTGCAGGATTGGCAGTGTCAATTATCCTTACCTCAATATCCTGCAAAAAGACAGAGAATCCGATTAAATTTCCAAAAGGTACTTTCCCGGATTCCATTATCAATCTGTCAGATATCAACTCAGTATATGACGATTACAATCTGGACATCCATGTCCTGTCAGCCACCAATCCGATTGTATTTTCCAGCAACAGGGGCAGCTCAGGAGGCCAGTTTGACCTCGTTTACGGAACTTTCTCATATTTATTCAACCAGGAAACAGGGGAATTCATTCTGAATGGTGAGATTATTGACGATCCTTTCCTTACCAGATTGGTAACGAAAGCAAACTCGACAGGAAATGACTTTGGCCCCTATCGGCTCTATAGTCCGCTTGATGGATTTGAATACCTTATTTTATCATCAATGAGCAACGGGAATCTTGATTTTTTTTATACTAAGAATTTGCCATCTTTTGGTTCTGCGATACCCGAAGTTTCAGGTCCGTATCCGGCAAACCTTCTCAATTCAGGATCAAATGATGCATATATCTGTTTTGACACCAATCAGGATTCTGCCTATTTTTCATCAGATACAGGCGGGAACTATGATATATATCTCCATAAAAAACCTGCCGAGACCCTGATGGATACCTGGCTCAACCTTGCTTATTCGGTTTCTTCAAAAGTTGATATACTTAACAGTATGGGTGATGACAAGTGCCCCTTCATATTCAGGAAGTTAATGGTTTTCGCTTCAAACCGCCCCGGAGGTCTTGGCGGATATGACCTTTATTACTCAAAATTCAGCAATGGCAACTGGGGAACACCAGTCAATTTCGGCCCTGAGATAAACACAACATCCGATGAATACCGTCCGGTTATGGGGGGTCACGAAGAATTTACAAATATTTTTTTGATGTTCTCATCGAACAGGCCGGGAGGCAAAGGGGGATTTGATCTCTATTTTACAGGGATAGATTTAGTAAAATGATTCTACTTTCCTGGTTGCTGGTTAAAATAAAAATAACAAGCAACTTGCATCTTGCAACTTGCATCTTGCAACTTTAAGCCAGCAACATTTCCTATTTATTCCGGACAGCCATCAGAGTGTTCCTCAGGAGAGCAACTCTTGTCATTGGGCCTACCCCACCGGGTACAGGGGTAATGTAGGAACATAAGGGAGCAACATTCTCAAAATCAACATCTCCTGCAAGTTTCCATCCCGATTTTGAATTAGATGACTGCACCCGGGTCGTACCAACATCAATCACAACAACTCCCTGTTTGACCATATCTGCTTTCAAAAAGCCGGGGGAACCCAATGCAGCAACAATTATATCAGCCTTTTTTAAATGGTCGATGATGTTCTTTGTCCTGCTGTGAACCACTGTGACTGTGGCATCCATACCTTTCTGTGAAAGCAGAATGCTGAGCGGGCGGCCAACAATGTTACTGCGCCCGACTATCACGCATTCTTTTCCTGATGTATCAATCTTATACCGATGCAACAATTCAACAATTCCATATGGTGTGGCAGGCAGGTATCCGGGCAGACCTATAACCATCCTGCCTATGTTGACAGGATGAAAGCCATCCGCATCCTTTTCCGGATCAATTGCCTCAATTATCTTATTCTCAATTATATGATCCGGAAGCGGCAGCTGAACAATAAAGCCGTCTATATCGGGATCTTCATTAAGCTTATTTATCCTGTCAAGAAGTTCTTCTTCAGAAACCGAATCATCCAATCTAATCAGGGTCGATTTAAAACCCACTTCCGCACAGTCCTTTACCTTATTGCTGACATAGACTTCGCTTGAACAGTTGCTGCCAACAAGTATTGCAGCAAGGTGAGGTATCTTTCTGCCTGATTTTAAACGGTTTGCAACCTCTTCAGCTATTTCTAGCTTTATCAGGGATGCTGTTTTTTTCCCGTCAACTAGAGTATACATATTCACAGTTATTTTCTGCCCATCATTCTGGCGGCATTCTTATTTTTTGTCATCATCTTCATCATCCGCCTGGTTTCGTCAAACTGTTTCAGAAGCTTGTTAACCTCCTGAACTGAAGTGCCGCTGCCCATTGCTATTCTTTTACGGCGGCTTCCGTTAAGCACTACCGGATTTGTCCTCTCTTCCGGTGTCATACTTCTGATTATGGCCTCAATACCCTTGAAGGCGTTATCATCTATATCAAGGTCTTTGACTGCCTTCCCAACACCGGGGATCATCGACATGAGATCCTTTACATTCCCCATTTTCTTGATCTGCTGTATCTGGGATATGAAATCATTGAAATCGAATTGGTCCCGTGCAATTTTTTTCTGAAGCTTTCTTGCCTCTTCAGAGTCAAATTGTTCCTGAGCCTTCTCAACGAGCGATACAATATCTCCCATTCCAAGGATCCTGTCAGCCATACGGGCAGGATAAAAGATATCGATCGCATCCATTTTCTCGCCTGCACTGACAAATTTTATCGGCTTGCTTACAACTGATCTTATCGATAAGGCAGCTCCGCCACGTGTATCCCCATCAAGCTTTGTCAGTACAACACCATCAAAATTCAGCCTGTCATTAAATTCCTTTGCTGTATTCACTGCGTCCTGCCCTGTCATCGAATCCACAACAAATAGGATTTCGTGCGGATTTACGGCATCTTTTATTGCAGCGATCTCATTCATCATCTCCTCATCGATTGCAAGACGTCCGGCAGTATCAATGATAACTACATCGTAGTTCTTAAGTTTTGCTTCTCTCACTGAATTTTTTACGATCTGAACCGGATTCCTGCTACCCTCTTCAGTATATACAGGTACTTCAATCTGGGATCCGATGACCTTTAGCTGTTCAATAGCTGCGGGTCTGTAAATATCACCTGCGACAAGTATCGGATTTTTTCCTTTTCTACTCTTCACCCATTTTGCCAGCTTGCCGCTGAAGGTTGTTTTTCCTGACCCCTGCAATCCGGCTATCAGTATTACAGAAGGATTCACTTTTATATTAATGTCAGTCTTATCCCCTCCCATCAGATCGACAAGTTCATCATGGACTATCTTGATCATCATCTGAGATGGATTGACCGACTTCAGAACCTCCTGCCCAAGGGCTTTGGTCTTAACTGTATCGGTAAACAGCTTGGCGATTTTAAAGTTTACGTCAGCGTCAAGTAAGGCTCTTCTTACTTCTTTAAGTGTTTCGGCAATATTAATTTCGGAAATTCTCCCCTGTCCTTTAAGGATCTTAAAGGATTTTTCCAGGCGGTCACTAAGATTTTCAAACATATCTGTATAAGAAACAAGATTAGGATTAATTACATTCTTTCAGGCATTTCAATTCCCAGCAGCCACATTCCTGAAAATAACACCTCGCTGGTAAGCCTTGACAGAAAGATCCGGAAATTCCTCAGGGAATTATCCTCTTCTCCGAGAATTGAGAAATCGTGATAAAACTGATTGTATTCCTTTGATAGATCATAACAGTAATTGGCAATCAGGGCAGGAGAATAATCTGCAGCAGCTTCAGTGACAGTATCAGAGAATTTTCTGAGCAATTTAATAAGCTCTATCTCTTTAGCACCCGGACTTGTTGATGCAATTGCATCCCGATCAGGTATAAGTCCCATTTGCCCGGCTTTTCTTAATACCGATTTGATCCTGGCATATGTATATTGGATCAGGGGGCCTGTATTACCATTAAAATCAATGGATTCTGAAGGATTGAAAGTCATGTTTTTATGGGGATCGACCTTCAGTATGAAATACTTTAGAGCTCCGAGTCCTATTTTTCTAAAAATTTCTTCTTTTTCCTCCTCGGGGAAATCAGCAAGTTTGCCAAGTTCGAGTGATACGGTTTTTGCTGTCTCCTTCATTTCCTTAATAAGGTCATCTGCATCTACAACTGTACCTTCGCGCGATTTCATCCTGCCTTCCGGAAGCTCAACCATGCCATATGAGAAATGAATAAGTCCATCGGCCCATCTAAAGCCCATCTTTTTCATCAGGGCCCTGAGAACCTGAAAATGATAGTTCTGCTCATTTCCAACCACATACAGGGTTTTGTCGAAATGGAAATCATTCTGTCTTGTAACCGCAGTTCCGAGATCCTGTGTCATATACACTGCAGTACCATCAGACCTTTGAAGAAGCTTCTGGTCGAGCCCCTGTAAAGTAAGATCAACCCAGATTGAGTTGTCGTCATGCTTATAAAGGATGTTTTCCTTCAGACCCTTAAGGACAATTTCCTTACCTGTTATATATGTTTCTGATTCATAGTAGATCCTGTCGAAATCAACGCCGAGCATTTTGTACGTCTCATCAAATCCTGCATAGACCCATGAGTTCATAGTTTTCCATAGGTCAACCACTTCTCTGTCACCATTTTCCCACTTCAAGAGCATTTCCCTGGCTTCGGCCATGAGGGGAGCTGAATTTCTGGCTTCAGGTTCGCTTAATCCGTTTCTGACAAGGGATTCAACCTGGCTTTTATATTCCTGCTCGAACCTCACATAGTACTTTCCGACAAGATGATCACCTTTTATTCCTGTTGACTCCGGAGTCTCCCCGTTCGCATATTTCTGCCATGCGAGCATCGATTTGCATATATGTATGCCTCTGTCGTTTACGATGTTGGTCTTTATTACTTTATGTCCGCAGGAAGAAAGGATCCTGTAAAGGGAAAATCCCAGCAGATTATTGCGGATATGCCCTAGATGCAAAGGTTTATTGGTGTTGGGTGATGAATATTCCACAAGGATTACTTCCGGACATTTTGTAAGGCAGTTCGCGAAAATATTCTTGCCGGATGACATATCAGCAAAATATTCAATCCACCATCTGTCAGAGATTACAAGGTTCAGAAAACCTTTTACTACATTGAATCCCGATACCAGAGGGAACGATTCAAGAAGGTAGTTCCCTATATTTTCGCCGGTATTTTCTGGAGTGTTTTTTGAGAAGCGCAGAAGCGGAAATACAACAAGCGTGAAATCACCCTTGAACTCTTTCCTTGTCTCCTGCAGCTGGATAAGATTTCCAGGCACTTCACTATTATAAAGGACGCTGACAGCTTCTATTATTTTATCCTTTAAAATAATCTCCATTTCAGTTTAAAAATTTACGCTTGCAAATATAACATTTTAATAACATTGACGTATAAACCATCAGTGCGGGATGTAATGAACGTCGAAATTCAAGTCTGATTGCAGGATTTTATATCAACGAACAGTTTTATTTGACAACTGATCATTTCTTTTTGATTAAAATCTCTGTTACAAATAAAAAGATATTATACTTTTGAGTATGACAATTCGGAATAAAAAGAGGAATAAAAAATGAGTCTGCTATGAAGGAGCTAAAAAACATGTTTGTTGAACAAACTGATAAAACCCCGCTTATTGATCTTAACCTTTTGAGCGGAGACCTGATACTTTCAGGGAAATCAATTCCGATCAATGCTCCAAGGATTTTTGAACCTATTCTTGACTGGGTAAATGAATATGTTAAGAATCCAAAGCAAACTACAAATTTAAGACTAAATCTTGAATATTTCAATACGGCGTCTTCAATCTGGCTGGCAAAAATTGTTAAAGCTCTTGCAGGTATCAGCAAACCTGAATGTGTCCTCTTTCTTCATATATATTTCCCCATTGAAGATTTCGACGACATTGATGATATTAAAGACGATCTAAGTCCTATTATTGATGTTGTTGGCAGCGCGGCAGTAAGTGTCGGGCTGAAGATCTACGGAACCGACACCAACGGGAAGGTGCTCAAGGAATCGATGATTTTTATTTAAGCCCCTGTATTTAATTATCCTCCCTTCTTTATTTATTCTTGTTTTTTTGCCCTAACTTTATTACGGTAAATTAATTGCATTACGTCATGCGCCGTGTATGTTTTGTATTGCTTTCAATTTTTATCGTTATGGAGACATTTTCCCAATCCAGGTCAACAGACAGACAACCTGTTGCTGCAGGAAGATTTTATTCAGCAAACAGGGAGACATTAATGAATGACATCGCACAGCTCTTTGAGACTTGTGTAAAGACCACTCCTTTCCTCAAAGTAAGAGCAATTATAAGTCCCCATGCCGGCTATGTCTATTCAGGAAAGATTGCTGCTTCGGCTTTTTCTACAATCGACAGAAATACCTCTTACAAGAATATTTTTCTCATTGGATCAAGCCATGTTATGGCCTTTGAGGGAGCTTCGGTCTACAATTCGGGTGACTTCCTGACTCCTCTCGGGAAAGTGACTGTAAATAAGGAAATTGCCAATATACTGAAAGCTGATAGACTTTTTAACTATCCTGTTAATGCTCATCTGCAGGAACACAGCCTTGAGGTACAAATGCCTCTCATCCAGTACTATTTTAAGGATAATCCACCGGTCATTCCGATAATTATTGGAACAAACAACACAGGCAATATAAAAAAAATTGCAGAAATCCTTAAACCATGGTTCATTCCAGAGAATCTCTTTATTTTAAGCAGCGATTTCTCACATTACCCATCATATAAGACGGCAAATGAGCTTGATAATGCTACGGCTACCGCTATTGTTTCTGGTGATCCCAAAAAATTCCTTAACGTTTTGAAAATGAACGCAAATGTTGATGATCCCGGATTATCAACAAGCATGTGCGGATGGACATCAGGACTTCTTCTTCTGTACCTGGCTGAGGGGAGCGATCTTGAATTTAAGAAAATAGATTACTGCAACTCCGGAGATTCACGCTTCGGGAATAAGGACGAAGTGGTCGGATATAACGCGATTGCGCTTTTTGAAAAGGATCCGGCGAACCGGATATCAAAGAACCTAGCAGATGAAATAATTTTCACTGACAGGGAAAAGGAGCAATTGATCTCTCTTGCTCGTGATAATATAAGATCACTTTTATATGACAAGAAGAGAATTTCTGTCACCAAAGAGGCTCTGCCCGATATTTTTAAAACACCCCTTGGAGCTTTTGTTACTTTAAAGATCGAGGGTTCCCTGAGAGGTTGCATTGGAAGGTTTATCTCTTCAGAGCCTCTTTATCAGGTTGTAATTGAATCATCGGAGAATTCCGCCTTTGATGATCCAAGGTTTTCACCTCTTACAAAAGAAGAGCTGCCGAAAACTGACATCGAGATAACTGTTCTGGGGCCGATGAAAAAGATCAGCAGTATTAAAGAGATAGTTTTGGGCAGGCATGGCATTTATATTAAGAAAGATATCCGGTCAGGCACAATGCTGCCACAGGTTGCGACAGAAAATCACTGGAGTCTGGAAGAATTTCTCGGATATACTTCACGCGACAAAGCCGGAATTGGTTGGGAAGGATGGAAAGATTCTGATATTTATATATATGAAGGTATAGTACTTGAAGAAACGAAAAGGTAACTATGTATAATGTCATCGGTACAGGATTGATTGCAATTCTCCTGTATTCAATCAGTTATATCTTCTGTCGCATCAAAATTTTTCCCTTGCAATTCCACAGACGACTGTGGAACCTCCTCCTCGCCAGTACATTTGTTCTGACAGCTCTTGCAGGGATTTTCCTTGCACTTCAGATTAATTACAAATGGGATATCCCGATCATAAAATCTATCCTTAAGTGGCATGTTGAAATGGGAATAGGCTTGTCAGTAACAGGCTTTTTACATTTGTTCAGGCACTTTTCCTACTTCACAAAGAGATCAGAAAAGCAGGAACAATTAGTCTCCCCCACTCTATCAGAAGTAAAAATAACCAGCGAGGAACTTGTTGCAAATTTGTTTATTATAGGGTTTGTCAGTTCGTCGGTTCAGCTGCTGCTTTTACGTGAAATAATGAACATTACAGGGGGGTATGAACTGATTGCAGGCGCTTTCCTTTGTTCATGGCTTATAGGTTCAGCTGCAGGATCAGTATTGGCGCCAGTCTCATCGTTAACAGATATCCGGAAAATCAACCTGATGTTTTCAACAGGTCCTCTCCTTTCGATTATCCTTATGCTGATACTGTCAAGGCTTTTTCTGAAACCCGGGGAGACACCTTCTTTCCTTATGGGAATAGTTTTTACGTTACTGGTTCTCCTTCCTTTTTGCCTTGTATCAGGATTCACTTTTATAAAGCTGGTCACAGCCGGCAAAGTCAGGAATCTATTACCCGGCAAATCATTTTCCATGGAAACTGCAGGAGGAATAGCTGCAGGAATAATAATATCGTTGCTGAGTGCCGGGATATTAAATACATATCAGAGCCTTCTTTTGATTATTATGCTGGGGATCTCGTATACTATTCTTACCTTCTTTATTACCCGTAAGAATCAAAAACTTGTTTTCAAAATTTCAGTACTGATAATTTCTGTAATAATTATCATTTTCTCACCAGATATTTTCTTCCGTCAGCTTCTGCTAAGGGGAATAAAAGTGACCGAAACTGAGGACACACCCTATGGAAATATAACAAAAGGAAAATATCACACAGAGACGAGCCTGTATTACAATCAAAGGCTTCTGATCTACAGTAATGATGCCATTGAAAGCGAAGAAGATATCCATTATGGACTACTTCAGGCTGGCAGTACTGACAATATCCTTCTGATCTCAGGACCTGTTGAGTCAAGAATGAAGGAGATAAGGAAATACGATGTAAGGAGAGTGGTTTACGTCGAACGTGATCCTGCTCTTTCAAAAACCGCGATAATGGCTGATCAGGAATTATACCCGGTGCTGGAAGTTGAAAATGATGATGCTTTCAGCTATATCAGGAAGACAGGCGAGAGGTTTGATGCAGTGATAATGTTGCTGCCACCTCCATCTTCTCTTTTACTGAACAGGTATTATACTTCAGAATTCTTCAGGGCTATGAAAAACAGACTGAATGATGACGGAATCTTTTCATGCTCCCCCGGAATCAATCCCAACTATTTTAACCGGGAATCGGTTAAATTGTATTCTTCAGTTTTCAACAGTCTGGAGACAGTATTTAAAAATGTGATCCCTATCGCAGGTAATAAGCTATATTTTATTGCTTCCGATAAGGAACTTTCAACTGCCATCTGTTCGTTGGTCAGCAGGAAGGATCTGAATAATGTCTATGTTGACTCCGGCTACCTTTCTGATGATCTTATTGACTCAAAATCACGGGAGGTTCTTTTCCTTATGGACAGCAAAATAAAATTCAACAGATTAACCAGGCCGATAGCCTGTTTTTATTATCAGTCTTTCAACCTGAGCAAAAAGCTTAATGAGAAGATACCTGCAATAATTCTTCTGGTTCTGCTATTCGCATTCTCAATAAGGAACTTCAAACCAGAAAACGCGGTAATGTATTTCAGCGCATCAGCACTTGCCGGCTTTGAAATAATCCTGTTGCTCATACTTCAGCTTACAATAGGCAATATGTATCAGATAGCAGGTTTGATAATTGCTGGTGTTATGGCAGGGCTTGCGGTTGGTTCCGGAATAAGAATCCCGTTCCCTGACAAAAAAAAGGTTATAATAAAAGTTTTGCTTCTGATCGCATTTTATACAGTTGCTGGCTTTTCGATTGATATAATAATAGAAACTGACAGACATTTTATTCTTACAGTTTTATTAATACTGTCAGGATTTCTGCCGGCGGTGATAACCGGTAGCTTTTTCCGGGATCTGACTTCCGGCCAAACCGCTGATTCAGATCCTTCGGGAGTTTATAGTGCTGATCTTTCGGGATCAGCATTGGGTTTCATTGCATTCTCAGGCCTTGCCGTTCCACTTCTCGGAATAAGTGTGTCATTATTTATCCTTCCGGTATTTATTCTTGCAGGTTTTCTGTTTAGGTCGGTAAGCAGAAAACGCTAGTTTTTTTTAACTTTGAATTTCATTTTTTCCTGTTTATGGAAAGGAATAGTTTTAAAATAAGTAAACGCAGGTTTATTAAAGAATGTGCTGCCCTTTCAGCAGGGGTTTTCTGTCTTCCAGGGACGAGAACCATAACGGATCTTTGTAAGGAAGAAGAAACTGTTTTCAGAAAAGAGGCTATGTTCCAGGAGGAGACTGCCAGGGGGATAATGTGCAGGATATGTCCCAATGAGTGTGTACTTAAAGAAGGGGAACTTAGCAAATGCAATAACCGTAAAGTCATCAAATCAAAGCTTTACACTCTTGCATACGGGAATCCATGTTCAGTGAATGTTGATCCGATAGAAAAGAAGCCCCTTTATCATTTTCTGCCCGGATCAAGAGCATTTTCAATTGCAACAGCGGGATGCAATCTTGTCTGTCTCAACTGCCAGAACTGGACAATATCACAGACCAGTCCTGATAAAACAAGGAATTATGATCTGATGCCCGAAAAAGTTGTTTCTGAATGCATTGCAAAAAGTTGCAAGTCAATTGCATACACATACTCAGAGCCGGTTACCTTCTACGAATACGCATACGATACGGCAGTACTTGCAAAAAATGCAGGTATCAAGAATATTTTCAAGTCAAACGGTTATATTTATCCTGAACCATTAAAAAAGCTTTGCAGTGTAATCGATGCTGCCAATATTGACCTGAAGGCATTCAATGAAAGCACTTATCTTAAACTTTCCGGAGGCAAATTGCAGCCGGTTCTCGATTCTCTTAAGATTTACAGGGACATGGGAGTCTGGCTTGAAATTACAAACCTGATAGTACCTGAATGGACCGACAGCACCGGGGAGATAAGAAAAATGTGCAAATGGCTGGCTGAAAATGGATTTAACAAAGTCCCTGTTCATTTCAGCAGGTTCCATCCTTTATACAAACTTGAGCAACTTCCCCCCACTCCCGTTGACATCCTTAACCAGGCTGCTAGAATAGCGGAGGATGAGGGGCTTTTGTATGTGTATACAGGCAATGTTCCAGGATCTGAGATCTCAGATACAAAATGCCCGGGGTGCGGGAACACACTTTTAGTTCGTCAGGGATACAGGATAACAGTCAACACTATTGCAAACGGGAAATGTAATAAATGCGGAAAAGCGGTTGACGGAGTATGGAGTTGAAAAACAAAAAGATATCTGATGAACCAGCCTGAAGCGAAGGAGAGGATCAAGAAACTCCGCGAGGAAATCGAGGACCATAACAGAAGGTATTATGTCTTGAAT